>JBBQGX010000020.1:0-14328 GCA_038323465.1 Minisyncoccia bacterium
ATATCGCACTTTCTCGCAAGAGCGTCTTGTGTCAGTCCTTGCTTTGCTCGAAAGACTTTTATTTTATCCCCAATTTCTTTATTTTGTTTGCTTTCCATAGTATGATAGTATAAGTATGAGCGTTGAAACTAACCCTCACAAGTATACTAACATGAATTTAATCTTTTCTCAATTTTTTATGCCCGCCCGAATTTCGCCAAAAGAAATCAGCGGAGCAAATGGAAAATTCCTCCCCAGACCCCTCCTTTTCCATTTGCGACATCCGAATTCAAAAACAAATGAGCCGAAGTTTTGGCAAATCCTCTTCTTACAGAAGCTGTACACCTTTTGGATGGAGTACCATCTCAAAAGGTCTTGCGAAAGTGTCCCACACTTTCTCACCCAAAAAAATTGCTTTACCAAAACTTCGTCCGCATTGTTCCGCCACCTGCCTGAATACTTGGAAGGCAGAACCCCGAAAGAAAAATACCCTTTCCTTTTTCAAAAGAAATTTCACCCCCGCCAAATCAGAAATGCTAGGAGTGTTTTTTCTTTCGGGGTTGCCGAGGCTCTGCGAGGCAGTGGCGGAACGATTCATTCATCATTCGGATTTTGCTCGAAATACATTCGAACTTTGTCCAGAACATACCGCAAATAAAAAATACCCATCGAAAGATCGGTATTTTTTATTTAAGGAGAGGAGTAAGCCATTGGTATGGCTTACGTAGAGGATTTGAAAACCTTGAACATGTATTTTAAAATTTTAATTTTAAAATACGCGAAAGGTGTACAGATTCTGTAAGAATCAAAAAGTGTACTCACAATCCTCTCCTCTCCGCATTAAAACGAAATCGGGATTCCCGCCAAAAAATGCGTCGGCACGCAGTGTCGATGATTTGGGCAAGAAATGATTTTATATCTCTCTGTTTATTTTTTATTATCCTCATATTTTATGCTAACTTATGGAGTCAAAATATACTTAATATATTTGTAAGGGGGTGTAATTTCTACTTTGGACTGACTTTAAAATATTTCTATTTTAAAGTCAGTCCAAATATGTTATCATAAATAGATGTCAATAATTATTTTTATCGCAATTTTACTAATATTAGTTGTTTCTCATGAATTTGGGCATTTTATTGTTGCCAAAAAGTCAGGAATTAAAGTAGATGAATTTTCTTTTGGTTTTCCTCCAAAACTTTTTGGTAAAAAAATAGGGGAGACCACTTATAATTTTAACGCACTTCCTTTTGGTGGTTATGTTAAGATTTTTGGTCAAGGAGGCTCTAGTGATGAACCAGTAAGTGAAGCAGATAAAGGCAGAAGTTTTACTGATAAACCAAGATATGTTAGAGCTCTAATTCTTTTGGCTGGAGTTGCTATGAATTTTCTTGTGGCTTGGATTTTGCTTTCTATTGGGTATATGTCTGGACTTCCTTCGACTGTTGGGATGGAACCAAAGGGTGCTACAACTATAAATCAAGCACTTACTATAACGAGTGTAATGAAAGCAAGTCCTGCAGAAATTGCTGGTTTAAAAACTGGTGATAAAATTTTAGTTTTAAAAACGAGTAGTGATTTTACAGAAACTCCGGGAGCTCAAGCTGTTCAATACTTTGTTAAAAAACATGGAGGTGAACCTATCACAGTACAATACAAGAGAGGTCCTGATGCAAAAGAAGCCGTTGTTACACCAATAAATAATAAAGACGGAATACCTGTCATTGGAGTGGCTATGGATATGATTGGAACCTTGAAATTGCCTGTACATAAAGCAGTCTGGGAAGGACTTAAATTAACTACAGATTTAACAATCGGAACAGCTGTTGGTTTTTATAAATTAATAACTCAAGCTATAACTGGACACGCTGATATGTCCGCTATTACTGGTCCAATAGGGATTGTGGGAGTCGTTGGTGATGCTGCTAAATTTGGCTTCATATATTTACTTTCATTTACAGCTCTTATTTCTGTGAATCTTGCTGTTATTAATCTAATTCCATTTCCAGCTCTTGATGGAGGTCAATTACTTTTCCTTTTAATTGAAAAAATTAAAGGTTCTCGTATCAAACCTGAAATAGCAAACATTATAAATATTATTGGTTTTGGTATGCTTATTTTGCTGATGGTTTTTATAACTTATCACGATGTTTTAAAATTAATTAGATAAAACACACAACAAATACCGCGCCTTTTGTGATCTGTACCCCAAAAAGTGGACACATAAATGTGTCCACTTTTTAATTTCCATCGTGCATAAATATAACCAAATACACCTTAATATTTAGCTCATTTCGTGAGTATTAGAAACTTTAAAATATATTAAATGTCTCCATTAAGCCATAAAGTATTATTAATAAAGAAAATATGATTATTCCACCAAATATTTTTTCGGCAGCGTATTTACTTTCTTCTATAAAATCAAATATAAAAGGGTAATAATTACTTAATTTTTTAAACCAAATAAAACTATTAAGTTTTTCAATAAAATTAACACTTGTAGTGCGGAATGAATTTTTAAAAGACATCTCTTTCTTTTTAATCATCCAATAAATTAGGACAACGACAAATATTATTATCAATATCAAGTTTATCCCTCCAGACCATTTCTTGAAAATAGTAATCAATAAACTCCCCGAGAAGTAACCTAAAAATACATTTAGTATTGCCCAGCATACTCCACTTAATATATTCCAGAAAATAAATGGCCTTTGTTTCATTTTAGAAATACCAGCCACAAAGGGAATGATAGCTCTAATAGGTCCAAAAAAACGTCCCCAAAAAATACTTTTATTCCCATATTTAATAAAGAATTTTTCTCCATGTAAAAGCAAACTTTGATTTATTATTTTTTTATTTGACATCCATTTTCCACCATAACGTCCCAATGAATAACTAAAAAAGTCCCCGAGGATAGCACCAATAGATGCGAAAAGTACTATATCCCAAGTATTGAGTACTCCCTGAAAGGCTAAAAACCCTCCTATGGAAATAAAAGTTGCTCCTGGTATCAACATCCCTACAAAAGGAGCTGATTCTATAAAAGCTAACGCGAAGAATAACCAGTTTCCTAGCCATGCGAACTGGGTTAATAATTTTAAAAGTAAGTTAATATCTGGCATAATGACAATAAGAAAGAATTTAAATTCCCCTTACTAACTATATCATAAAAAAGTAATCATAAAATATGATTGAGTGTTGCTATTGGAGTCGAATCTTATATACTTAATAGATACAGTCATCCATGTAATAAAAAGGAGTCTGTAACGTCTTTATATATAGAGCACGATAGAGGTGTAGCTAGCATATGAGTAGTCGATTATACTCTAAGAGTTGATCATTATTATATAATGTCGATGATAAGAAAAACGGTTGATAGGTCAACTGCCTTTTTATGTTGCTGCTATAAAAAATAAACTTAACAGTTGAGTTTTAATTTAGTGAGTGATTAAAAAAATAAATTAATAATTAATAAAATATAAAATATGAAAAAAATAAATAAAAAAATAACGATTGCATTTTTAATTCCCTTGATGTTTGGATTAACTGGATTATTGAGTGCTCTTACTGTCTCAGCTGCTGGTCCATCAACTGTAAATTTAGGTTCATCTGGTGACTTTGTTATTTTAGCTAAAACAGCTATTACAACAACAGGCGTAACGGCGTTGAATGGGGATATGGGTGTAAGTCCAAGTGCTGCTAGTTCAATTACCGGATTCGGCTTAATTCTCGATTCGACAAACACTTTCTCTAAATCAAGTCTAATAACTGGTAATGTTTATGCTGCTGATTATACAGCACCAACACCAACCAAAATGACAACTGCTATTAGTGATATGGAGGCTGCGTATACACAGGCAGCTGGCAAAGTGGAGGCTCCAATCGTTGAATTAGGAGCGGGAAATATTGGTGGTTTGACTTTAGCCCCTGGTTTATATAAATGGGGAACAAGTGTCACGATTCCATCCGACGTAACTCTTTCAGGTGGGGCAAATGATATTTGGATATTTCAAATTGCTGGAGATTTAAATATTGCGTCTGCTAAAAAAGTAATACTTGCTGGTGGCGCAAATGCTTCAAATATTTTTTGGCAGATTGGAGGAGGAGCTGGTGCAACGCTCGGAACTAATTCTTCTTTTAGTGGAAATATTTTAAGTCTAAAACAAATCAATATTCTAACAGGGGCTGTTTTGCAAGGTAGAGCATTATCTCAAACACAAGTGACTTTGCAAGCTAATACAGTTTCAAAACCAAGTGCTAGCGCTCCTCAAATTGTAGAAGAACCATCAAATCATCAATCTCCAGGTAGTCTTCCTACACCAGTTGTTGTAAATAATACTTCAAGTGATAACGGTGCAATTAATAATAATAATTCTGCTGTAGTAGTCACATCTGATAAAAATGATAACGAAGGTTGTTCAAGTGGAAATTTATTCAACATTATGAATGGACAAACTTGTCAAAATAATAGTATTGCTATCAATGAAGGTTGTAGTGCTGGTAACTTATTTAATACAGCTAATGGTCATATTTGTAATAATAATACTGTTAGTACTTCTGTTAAATATAATTTTGATTCAACTCATTTTGTTTTAGGAAGTAAAGGAGAAAATGTTAAAGAACTTCAAAAATTATTAAATAGAGAGATAGATACAGGTTTAGTTCTTGATGGTATTTTAGGACCAAAGACCACAATCGCTATAAAAAAATGGCAAACATCTAATGGTTTAGTCTCTGATGGTTTGGTTGGAGTTAAAACGAAAGCCAAAATGAATCTAATTAATAATTAATCTGTTGAATCTTTTTATTAAAATTTGACAAAGTTATATATGAAAAAAAATAAGTTTAGTATATTTGCATTTATGTTAGTGATTTCTGTCTCTTTTCTTGGGTTGACCTCATCAGTCATTGCCGCTTCAACTCCATCGCTGGGTCTAGCTAGTACCTTTGGTATTCTTTCTAGTACTTTTACTCGTAATGTGGGAATCACAACTATAGTAGGAGATTTAGGTTATACAACATTAAGTGGTGGAACTACTCATACTGTTAGTGGTACAACCCATGTCGCTGATGGAACATACAATACCGCCGGAACAGATCAGGGTACTGCTCTAGCTGCATTAAATATACAGGCTTGTACTTACACTTTTCCAGCTGGAGCCATTGATTTAGCGACTGACACTACTCATGGACCAATTGGTGTTTATAAACCAGGGGTTTATTGTAATACTCCAACAAATGCAAGTTCTATAGGAACAGCAGGGATAACACTTGATGGAACTGGAACATATATATTTAGGATGGATGGTGCTTTGACGACAGTAGATAATTCAAATGTTATAACTATAAACGGAGCATCCTCTTGTAATGTATTCTGGGCTCCTTCACAAGCGACAACATTAGGAGCAAATACTACATTCATTGGTACAGTTATCGATGCTGCAGGCATTACGGTGGGTCATAATACTACATGGCATGGCCGAGCTTTGGCTTTTGGAGGAACTGTTACTACAGATACAGATACAATTAATATAGATTCTTCATGTTTAATTATTGATCCAGTAGTTATCACTGATGCAGTTGTTTCTAGCCGAAGTAGTGGTAGTATGCCAATTTATGGATGTAAGGATCCCACAGCTTTAAATTATAATTATTTTTCAGCTAGTAATCCTTTACTTTGTAAATATGCTGTAGCAGTTGTGGTGCCAGTAGTAATCCCCACTGTAGTAATTCCTGGTCTTCCAAAAACTGGATTTGCGCCTCAAAATGAAAATATTTCATGGTTTAGTAACATGTTCCAATATATAATTACATTTCTAAAATAAAAACGATTAAATATGGATTATATAGTTTTTTTAAATTAAATATGAATTTATTAAAACAATTAATAAGCAAAAGAAAATTTACACTGGTAATAATTTTGATGATTGCACTCTGTTTGGTTTTTATTATCAACGTGAGAAATCTATCAAAAGAAGCCTCTAAAATCCAAACAGGTATTGTAGTCACTGATGTTTTAAGTAGTCCTCTTATTCCAATTAGTATTAAAATTCCCAATATAGATATTGATACTAAAGTTGAAGTAGTAGGCTTAACATCTTCTGGAATAGTTGATTCTCCTATCCTTCCTGCTAATGTTGCTTGGTTTAATGGAAGTCCAATACCTGGTGACATTGGGAATTCTGTTATTGATGGTCACTCTGGATGGAAAGATAATGCCCCTGCTGTTTTTGATAATTTATATAAGATAAAAATTGGTAGTAAAATCTATATAGAAAATGGAAGTGGTGATGTTACCATATTTATTGTCAGAGAATTGAAAACATACAAGAGTAATGAAATAGTTCCTAGTATTTTTGTCTCGAGTGATAACAAATCACACCTAAACTTAATTACTTGTTCTGGTATTTGGAGTGAGTTAGAATCAAGCCACAGTAGTCGATTAGTGGTATTTACTGATAAAGAATAAAAATTTTATGATAACATTAATAATAATTTTGTTAGTTTTATGGGCGACTGGTTTTCTTGGATTTCATATTGCAGGGAGTTTAATTCATATTCTTCTTGTTGTAGCTATAATCATGGTTATCGTCCGTCTTATTAATGGAGAATAAATCTTGAATAACAAACACCTCAAATATTAATATTTGAGGTGTTTGTTATTTTTAGTAATTTTGTGCTATCATATACATATATGAAATTTTGGTCTTATTTTGTAAGGCTTTTTATTATTAAATACACATTGCGTTGAGTTTTAAATGATATTACTCGACATGATTTTGCAAAATTGAATGATTAAAAAAACAAAAATATTTGCAACGATAGGTCCCGCGACAAGTTCTGTTGAAATGCTTTCAAAACTTTTAAAAGCAGGGATGAATGTTGTACGTTTAAATTTTTCCCATGGTGATTTTGCTGAGCACCAAGTTAAAGTTGATAACTTCTATAAGGCTATGGAGTCAACTGGTATATCTGGTGCAATTTTACAGGATTTATCTGGTCCTAAAATTCGTCTTGGGGAATTTGATACAGAAAGAGTTGAACTTATAGCAGGAAATAATATTATAATTACTACAAAAAAAATAATTGGAAATATTAAAAAAGTTTCAATCAATTATCCAACTTTTGCTGATGAGGTAAAGAAAGGGGATAATATAATGGTTGATGATGGTAAAAAGAAATTTGAAGTTATGAGTGTAAAAGGGAATGAGGTTTTGTGTAAAATTTTAGTTGGAGGTGATACAAAAGGCCGTCGTGGGGTAAATCTTCCTGACTCAGATCTCACAATCAAATCACTAACACCAAAAGATATTAAAGATATAGAATTTGGTATAAAAAATAATGTAGATTTTTTTGCTTTTTCTTTTGTTCGTAACCCAGAAGATGTTACTGATTTACGTAATATTTTAGATAAAAAGAAATCAAAAGCAAAAATAATTGCCAAGATAGAGACACCTCAAGCTGTTAAAAATATAGACGCGATACTAAAATTGTGTGATGGGCTTATGGTTGCACGTGGTGATCTAGCTATTGAAGTACCAGCAGAGAAAGTTCCAATGATTCAGAAGATGCTTATAAAAAAATGTAATGACGCTGGCAAGATAGTCATAACTGCTACTCAGATGCTAGAGTCTATGATTAAATCTCCTGTGCCAACTCGTGCTGAAGTTTCAGATATTGCTAATGCTATACTTGATGGCACAGATGCCGTTATGCTTTCCGAAGAAACAACACTTGGTTTGTATCCTGTAGAAGCAGTTAAAATAATGACAAAAGTTGCTCTTGATATTGAACAAAATTATCCTGAAAGAGAAATTTTTCAAAGTGATGAAAAAGGTGAACGTAGTATTACAGATTCAATAACTAGTTCTGTTGTTAAAACAGCTCATGATATTGGAGCTAAGATAATTATTGCTTTAACGACAACAGGTTTTAATGCACGAATGATTTCCCGTCATAAACCAACCTCACTAATTGTTGCGGTTACTTCAGATAAAATTACTTCTCATCAATTGAATGCTTCATTTGGATGTTTACCTCTTTTAGTAGAAGAATATAAAGATGTTCCAAGTGTTTTTAAAAATGTCCGAGAGTTTTGTTTGAAACAAAAGATTGTTAGTAAGGGTGATAAAGTAGTTATTGTGGCGTGTTCGTCACTTCTTAAAAAAGATATCTCCGCTAATATGATAATAGTCGAGACAATATAGTAATCAATCAAAAACAGCCCCGGCCGAAGGCCGGGGCTGTTTTTGATTTCTATGTATGTTATTATATAGATATTATAAAAAGTCGTATTATTAATTTCATTTGCCAATATAGTTTGTGGTAAAATAAAGTATGGATGATAAAACAAGATATATTGCAATAATTTCGGAAATTATTGCCAGACAGTCAATAATATTAGGTCCGGATATTGCTATTTTAAAAGCACGAAGTGTCGTAGGTTTAATTGTCAACAATGAAGGAGTTGTCACTGATATAAAAGGGGATGGTAATATCATTCTTCAGCAATTAGTGAATACTTATGTAGAGCTATCAGGAATGATAGTTAAAAATGCATTGGGGTCAATTTTCGATAAATATCCAGATATTAACAAAGTTAAGTAAATAAGTATTTTTTTAAAATTAATATGAATAATTTAATTATGACAATAATATTAGTAGTTGGGTGGCCTGTTTTAATAGTAGGAAGTATCTATCTTTTAATAAAAGGTAGACATGTTTATGCTCTCGTCAAAGGATCTCTTGTTGGTAAAGTAGTTCAAATATTAGTTTATACGATGATGATAGAAATGTATTCTCTTGGGATTGTTTCTACTGGTTTTATGTATTGTTCTCCTAGGGGAATGTACATCGTTCTCCCCGTATTTTTAATTTGGTTTATAATGTTTATTATGACAATGAAAGTATTAATGAGCGCAGAAAAGGAGGCTCGTGCTCTAACGGGTGGAGGAACTCCTAAGGTTTAAATATTATCATGGACATCATTTTTTCTTCTTATTTAGTAATTACAATTATCGCTATCTTAATAGCGTTTTTTGCAGTTATTAGTGAGAAAAAAATGAAAAATAATATTACTTTAAGAGAAATAAAATTAGAAGAAAAGAGTAAAGAAATGAATAGTAAGATGTATGAATTGGCAATTTTAAAAGAACTTGGAGATAGAGTAGGATACTCACTTGATGTTCATCAAATTATAGATGTAATAACTGGTTCGCTTCATCAATTTATTGATTATAGTGCTGTTTCTTACATGCTTCTTGAACCAGAAAAAGTTTTATTTAAAATACACTTAGAAAAATCTGTTCATCGCGAATTTATAAATGAGGTTAGAGATAGAATGTTGAAATCACTTAGTGCACTTCTTGATAAAGATTTTAAGGAAAATCAAATAGAAGAACTTGTTTCAGGGGCAATTTTAACAGAAGAAATAAAAGAACCAGTGGAATCATTTTTCAATATTCCACTAGTTATTGCTGGCAAGGTTGTTGGAGTTTTAACTGTTGCTGATACAGAGGTGGGACTTTACAAAGAGAATGAAATGACAATTTTATATAAAATTACCAATCAAGCATCTGCAGCTGTAACTCGTTTACAAGAGGTTGTATCAACAGAGCAGAGGAAGTTGGATGCGATGGTAGAATCAATGGCTGACGGAATAATAATGACTGATGTTGATTATAGAATACTAGTTATAAATCCATCGGCTAGACGAGCTCTTTCTGTAACTGAAAATAAAGAGGTCAATATATTTGATTGTATAAAAAATCTTGGTGAGAAGTTTGATATAAGAGGTAAACTTGAAGAAAGTGTGAAACTTAGCAAGGAATCTGCTTCAGACAGAATATTAATCGGTGAAAAGTTTTTTCAAATATTTGTTTTTCCTGTAAAAACGGTTTCTGTGTTAGGACAGGAAAGTATTACAGGTGGGGTTGTTATTTTCCATGATATTACTCCCCAAGTTGAAGTGGAAACACTCCGCAAAGACTTTACTTCAATGCTTGTTCATGAACTTCGTTCACCACTAGATGGGATTAAAAAGATTAGTGAGGTTTTAAAGAATAAAAGTATAAATCAAACAGCCGAAAGTCATGATGAGTATATGGAACTAATATATAGAAACTCATCTGGAATGCTTGAAATTGTAAATGATATACTTGATGTAGCAAAGATAGAAGCTGGTAAATTTGATATTCAAAAACGTGAAGGAGATATAATGAAAACAATTAATGATCGTATTAGTTTCTATTCATTTATAGCTGAAAGTTCCGGAATACATTTGAAAGTTCTATTTGGACAAGATGTTCCAATAAAAATGATGTTTGATCAAGAAGGAATAGATCATGTTTTAAATAATTTAATTTCAAATGCTTTAAAATATACGAATAAGGATGGAATTGTAAAAGTTATTACTTTTTTACATCAGGTAGGTCTGAACATAAATACCGAAGCTAAAAATGCAGGATATGATTCTTCTGATATGCTTCCTTCAGTTGAAGAAGAATATCCATGTCTAGTTGTTCTTGTCTCAGATAATGGGATAGGAATAGAGGAGAATAGCTTAAGTACTATTTTTAGTAAATTTAAGCAATTAGATACAAAAAATAAAGTTCCTCATAAAAAAGGAACAGGTTTAGGTTTAGTTATTGCAAAGGGAATTATTGAAGAACATGGTGGAAAAATAGGAGTAATATCAAGAATTGGAGATGGTAGTACTTTTTATTTTACAATTCCACTCTCGTAATTCATTTATCTTATTATTAATTAATGTTAGAATTAAAATATGAAAAAGATACTAATTATTGACGATGATGAAATTTTTACTAAAACTTTAACGGATTTTTTATCAAAAGAAAAGTATGACATATATCATGCCAAAAATGGATTAGAAGGTTTGAATATCTTAGAAAAAAATGAACCAGATATAATTATTCTAGATTTACTTATGCCTAAAATGGGTGGAATGGAGTTCTTAGAGGAGCTTCGTAACAAAAAATTAGGAAGAGAAATTCCAATTCTTATTTCTTCACAATTATCAAAAATAGAAGATATAAGTAAGGCAATTGTTGCTGGGATGGATATAGGAGTAAAGGGTTATGTGATAAAAGCTTCAGAAAACCTTGATATGATAGTTGGAGAAATTGAGAAAACTTTAGTCAAATATTCATTTTAATATTCATACGTTTTTAATAAAATCTAAAATTAAATAATATATTTTATGTTTTTTGTGCTAGAATAAATTAATGGCCATAATCACAATTTTATTAATAATTCCAATGATCATATGGGCTAACATAGCACCATTTGGATCAAGATTTTCTGATCTCGTTTCCACTACGACAAGTATTGGGCAAATACTTGGATTACTTGGTATGACTCTATATTCCATCAATCTCATTTTAGCTGGACGACTAAAAATTCTAGATAAGTATTTTAAAGGATTGGATAAAGTTTATTCACACCATAGGATAATTGGGACACTTTCTTTTTCGATGCTATTATTTCATCCGCTATTTCTTGTTGTAAAATATGTAACATTTTCACTACAAGAGGCTGCAATGTTTTTTGTTCCATTTGTAAGTAGTATGTCAGTTACTTGGGGTATATTATCTTTAGGATTGATGATTGTATTACTCGCAATAACCTTCTATTCAAAAATAAAATATAATATTTGGAAATTTTCTCACAAATTTATGATCATAGCTTTTTTCTTGGCTGTTATACATACATTTTTAATCTCAAGTGATATTTCAAGAAATAATTTTTTAAGATATTATATTTTTACACTTTCCATTTTAGGACTTATTATTAGTGTCAGGAGGGCATATTTTAGTAAGATTTTAATTAATAAATTCAAGTATATTGTAAAAGAGGTGAAAGATTTAGGGAGTGGCATCGTCTCTATAGATATGACCCCAGTTTATAAGAAATTTAATTTTATCCCTGGACAATTTATTTTTGTCAGTTTCAAAGACCCAAATGTTGGTTCTGAATCTCATCCATTTTCCATTGCTTCAAACGAAAAAGAAAATAATTTTAGATTAGTCATCAAAAATTTTGGAGATTTTACTAGTAGATTAAAATACCTGCAGATAGGAAGTAATGTCTTAGTTGAAGGTCCATATGGGAATTTTACCTATAAAAGTATAGAAAATAAAAAACAGGTTTGGATCGCTGGAGGAATAGGAATTACACCGTTTATGAGTATGGCTTATAGTTTAGATGAAAGTTATCTGGTTGATTTATATGTTTGTGTAAAAGAAAAAGGAGAAGCAGTTCTCTTAAACGAATTATTAACTATTACACAAAAAAATAAAAATTTTCATGTTATGTTATGGTGCTCAAATGATCAAGGTTTTATAAGTGCTAAATTTATTGCTGATAAAGTTGGTGGTATATCAGATAAAGATATATTTATGTGCGGGCCAGCTGTATTTATGGAAAGTCTAAATCAACAATTTTTATCTTTAAATGTTGTTAAAGATAAAATACATTATGAAAATTTTAATTTTTTTAGTTAATATGAATTCAAAAACTTTATCGACAATATCATTATGGATTTTTGGAGTAGTTGTATCTGCTATCCTTGTTGCAGGATTAGTTTTTTATCAAAATAATTCAATTAATTCCAGTAATCAAACAAGTGGAAATCAAGTTGTTAATAATAATAGCAATAATAAAATTAAAGACAATAAAACAGTAAAGCAAGTAGTATCTACTACTCCAACTGGTACTATTTTGAATATGGTTGAAATTTCTAAGCATAAAAAAGAAAACGATTGTTGGCTTTTAATAAATGGCAAGGTTTACGATATTACAAGTTATTTTGGTAAGCATCCAGGTGGTAATGGTGCGATGTCAGCTACTTGTGGCACAGATGCAACTGATGCTTATATGACTCAAGATCCATATGCTAATTCGAGCGGGAATAGATCTGCTCATTCAAATAAAGCAAAAAATTTATTAAATGGTTATTATATCGGTGATTTAAATAATTATATAAATAAGTAATATCGTATGTTTAATCAAAAGATTACATGGGAGAAGGAATATAAAAATCCCAAACTAGTTACTAAAAAAGATGGTCCACAAGCGGATACCCTACGATTTTTAAAATTTTTAAAAAAAGAACAAAAATATAAATTAGAAAATAAGAATATTCTTGATCTTGGTTGTGGCACTGGACGTAATTGTAATTATTTAGCTGAAGAGGGAAACAATGTAATAGGAATAGAGATTTCAAAAACAGCGATGAGTATAGCCAAAGATCGTGCTCGATCACTTGGAATAAAAGTTGATTATAGATTAGGGGATATTGGTCAGTCTTATAAAATAGAAGATAATTCTATTGATATAGTTCTAGATGTGACATCTTCGAATTCTTTAAATGAAGCTGGTAGAGAAATGTATCTCAAGGAAGTTTATAGAGTTCTAAAATCTAGTGTGCCTGCCCGCCATGATGAGCAGAGCTCTTTAGGAGGGTATTTTTTTGTAAGAGCACTTTGTAAGGATGGTAATAAAAATGTGAAGAATTTATTAAAAAAAAATCCTGGTGAGGAATACGATACATACATTATGCGTGAGATCGGGCTTACTGAACGTGTTTTCTCACGTGTCGATTTTATAGCGATGTATAGCAAATATTTTAAAATTTTACATTTAGAAAAAAAAACTGGTTATTCAACCTTTAATAATCGTATATATAAACGTGATTATTGGCTAGCTTATTTTCAAAAATAAAAATAGGTATGTTAAATAATATAATTTTATAACATAAATAGACATCTTTCATTAATCCTATTCAATGATATAATCAAATCATAATACCATGAAAAGATACCTCACATATCTAATATCTTCAATCCTCCTAACCTTCATCTTCTCTTTTACTCCCGTATCTGCATCTTTCCTCACCACCTCAAACCGTGATGGACGTATTGTAATCCAACAAATCTTAAACAAAGTCCTCACTCCTTCACCAAACTTAATACTAGATGGAATACTAGGTCCTACAGCTAACATATCTATCAAACAATTCCAAAGAGAACATAATCTAAAACCAGATGGAGTAGTAGGTAGAGCTACACAGAAATCTCTCTCCTATGCTTTATCTAATATACCAACTACAATAGCAACTCTTGACCCTATCTGTACAAATGGAGCTATCTTCAACACTCTAACCGGTAAACCATGTACAACAAAACTAACTTCTGTTTGCTCAAACGGAGAACTCTTTAATACTCTCACAGGACTATCTTGTTCTAAGGTTATCGCTACTAATACTTCAACTTCCTCATCAAACTCCGTACCCATACCAACCCCTCCTACTTATAGTGGTGGTTCATCAGG
>JBBQGX010000021.1:0-13587 GCA_038323465.1 Minisyncoccia bacterium
TAATATTCTTGCTATTTCTCGCAAGCTTTTTCCATATCTTAAATATCTTTCAACTCTTTTACGCTCGCTCAAATTAAAATGATTGAATTCTTTCATAATTTCTCATCTTACAGTGTTCGGATTCAAAGGTAAATCTGCAAAGAGGAGGAAATAATATGAATACTTATTTTAATTCAGAAGATCTTGTTGATAAGATTTTAGAATATGGTGATGTAGTATATCTTGCAGGTATAAAGTATGTAGTAGATGAATTTTCTCTTACGACCAATATGGGATCATCTAGAGATGAGAAAATTTTTAAGATTCTCGAGATTGATGATAAAAAACATTTTTGTGAAAAACATTATGGTTATGATCCTTTTTGGCACTATGGTTTTCCTAGACCTAATAAGGGAGACTTTAAAGCTTTAACGCGAGTAGTAATTGCTCTTATGCATATTTATGAAAAACCCGGAAAATGGCTCCAGGTAACAAAGTATGTAAAAAAACATTTTAATTAGATAAAAATCCGTAAAAACATTACATTGTTTTTACGGATTTTTTTGAGGCCTGGGGCGGAATTAAACCGCCGTATAGAGATTTTGCAGATCTCTGCCTTACCACTTGGCTACCAGGCCGATATTTAACTTTCAACTTAATTTACAAATATTTTCTACTTTATATTTCTGCAGAGATCTCTGACTATTTTTATCTCGCTCCGCTTGTGCCACTTGGCTACCAGGCCGATTCAATAATACTAACCATTACTCAGTAATTCGTCAATTCTCTGTCTATTTTTTTCTCCTTCATCTATTTCTACATCGAGGAAGGGTACAGGGTTTATTTTTAATCCTTTTGATACATACTTACGCAACTCTCCTAGGTTCCTTTTTATAAATCCATAAGCTGCATTTTCTTTCTCACGTGGAAGAACACTCACCATGATTTTAGCCTTTTTATTATCAGGAGAAAGAACAACTCGAGTGACTGTAATCATCGAAGTAGGTCCAGCCTCTTTTTCAATAAAAATAGCTGAAAGTTCTTTTATGTGGTTTGCAATTTTTTCTCCTCTAAATTCTGACATATTATTTTATTACAATGATAAATGCTTCAAGCACATCCCCTGGAGCAATGGTTATCTTGGTTTCAACTTGGACCCCGCACTCATTTTCTTCCAAGACTTCTTTTGCTTTTATTTTATTCTGTTGGAGTTCCACTATTTTTCCATGACCGATTTCAAACTCTCTTCTCATTATACGAACAAGTCCACCATTTACAATTCTTCCATTTAAAACTCTACCACCAACAACCTGTCTATCTTTTGTCGCACCAAAAGTTTTTAATATTTTAAGGGATCCTGTAACCTCTACTACTTCTATCCTTGGTTTTCTTTCCTCGAGAATTTCTTTCAACCAATCTGTAAGTTTATAAATAATATCAAAAACTTTTACATTTATTTTTAAAGACTCATTTAAATCTCTAGCACCATTATCCATCTTTGTATTAAAACCAACAATGACAGTATCTTTGTTTACATTGGCCATTTTTAGATCATTTTCATTGATAGCTCCAACTCCGCAAGATATTATTTTAAATGATATTTCATCAGTGTTTAATTTATTGATTTCTTTTTCAAGAGCTTCAATTGAACCAGAAACATCTGTTTTTATAACAATTGGGATAATTTTAACTGTATCTGCAAAACTTTTCTTTTGAATTTTTGGATTTATATTCTCACTTTTTATTAAAACAACATAATTTTCAGCTTCTTTTTTTGTTAAAAATGATTCAAAAGTACTTCCAACTTCGGGCATTGATTCAAATCCTATAAGACGAATAGGGGAAGAGAAGGTTGCTTTACAAATCGACTTACCTAGGAAATTTTCTACAATACGAGTATTAACAATAGCCGTCCCTGCGACTACAAACATTCCAGCTGAGAGAGTTCCATTTTTTATAATACAAGTAGCAGAGATTCCACGTTTTGGTTCACGATTAGCTTCAATAACTATTCCTGATGCATTTTGAGTAGAGCCACCAGTAAAATTTTGCATATCAGCTACAAGAATAATCATATCGAGCAATTCAGGAATACCAGTTCCTATTTTTGCAGAAATCAAAACGAAGGGAATATCACCACCCATACCTTCTAAGTAAATTCCTTTTTCAGTAAGATCCATTTTAGTTTTCTCTATATTTGCATTTGGTCTATCTATTTTGTTGATAGCTACAATATATGGTATTTTACTATCTATAATTGTATTATATGCTTCAAGTGTTTGAGCTTTTACAGAATCTTCTGCGGAAACAACAAGGATAGCAATATCTGCTGCCATAGCACCACGGGCACGCATTTTAGAGAAGGCTTCGTGTCCTGGAGTATCAAGAAAAGTGATAAGTCTATCAACTCCTTCTTCATCTTTATGACTTACTTCGTAAGCACTAATACTTTGGGTTATTCCTCCAGCTTCACCTAAAACAGTATTTGATTTACGAATATAGTCTAATAGTGTAGATTTTCCATGGTCAACATGACCCATGACGACAACAACAGGGGGTCTGACTTTTATATTTTCTTGTAATATTTCTTTTTCCATAATTTCTGTTAGTCTCGTGATTTTATTTACTAATAAAATTCTACGAGATTATTTTGATTTTTCCAAAACTTCTTGCTCTTCAATAGATAATTCAAAATCTGACTTACCTTTCATAATTGGTTTTGCAAATATACTCATGCGATCACGAGCGTACAAACTAGATATGACAACTCCATCTCCTTCATCATTTAAAAAAGAAATAGCAAAGCTTTGGTTGCCCCCTGAATCCAAGAATGGATTGAAACGAACTGTTTCAACATTTCGGATTGTTTTATTGAGCTTTTGATCGACTGTTGTTAAGTGTTTGTTTATTTCAATCTGAGTTTCTTTAATTGTTGACATTTGGTTTCCTAAACGAATCATAACATCTTCAAGGTTACGAGCTTTTGTTCCAGCAAAAAATTTTTTAAAACGATACTCTGTAAGCCCAATCCATATGAGAAGGATAACAACTATTCCTGAAAGTATGTAAACTAAGATAGATATAGACATAACTTAAAAGAGTATATACTAGTAAGGGGTTTTTTACAACCTATGATATTATAAATAGGGATAAGAGTATTGAGATAAAGGGTATAGGAAATAATAATTACAACAAGAATTAAAATAAGATATGATAAAAATACAAAAAAATAAAAGAATATACTTAGATTATGCCAGTAGTACGCCCATAGATAAAAAGGTGTTGAGATTGATGTTTTCATGTGAGAAAAATATTTTTGCCAACGCTACCTCGATACATGGAAGTGGAGTAGTGGCCAGAAAAACTATCGAAGAAGCTAGGAATACAATTGCAAAAGGAATAAATGCTCACAGTGATGAAATCATTTTTACAGGTAGTAGCACCGAAAGTATTGCTATGGTTATTCTTGGGGTGGTAAATAATTATCTTATGAATAATAAGAGAATGGTTTCTCATATCATAACTTCAGAGATAGAACATCCTGCTGTTCTCATGAATTTTAAATTATTAGAAGAGAGAGGTGATGTAGAAGTTACATACGTAAAAGTTGACGAAAGAGGAATTATAAACCCAAAAGATATTAGAGATTCGATAAAAAATAATACAGTACTTGTTTCAGTAATGTATGCCAATAATGAGATAGGAACAATACAGCCTATTGTAGAAATTGCAAAAGCTATAAGGCATTTTAAAAAAGGAAAATCAGCTAAAATTCCCACACCCGGTGTGGGGGCATCTTTCACACCGGGTGTGGGAATTTTTCCGTTATTTCATACTGATGCTACTCAAGCGATGAATTATCTTGATATATCAAATGTTGAGAAATTAGGAGTAGACATGCTTTCTTTTAATAGTTCGAAAATATATGGACCAAAAGGTGTGGGAGTTTTATATAAAAGAAGAGGTATAAAACTCTCTCCCATATATAGTGGAGGGGAGCAAGAGTTTGGTTTACGATCTGGAACAGAAAATGTTTCTTCTATTGCAGGTATGTCTCTCTCATTTGAAATCACAAACAAAATTAAAAACAAAGAAGCAGAGAGGCTTACAAAACTTCGTGATTATACTTTTGATAAATTATTAAAAATTAATAACGATAAAAGTCTTATAACTATAAATGGTGATAGACATGAAAGACTTCCAAACAATATAAATATTTCAATCAAAGGTATCTCGAGTGAGTTGCTGGTTATAGAGCTTGATGCTAAAGGACTAGAAGTTTCTGCAAAGAGTGCTTGTGGAAGTAATGAGGATAATGATTCATATGTTATTCGAGCTCTAAGGGAAGCCTCGAGGGAAAGTTATCACGAGGAAGAAGGCTCTCTTCGTATAACTTTGGGTAGAGATACAAAAAAGAGTGATATCGATATTCTTATAAATTCACTTAAGGAAATCTTGGTTAAATATAAGTTATGGAAATAGCTTGACTTTTGTGCTATATTAGAAATATGGATATTAAAGAATTAGACAAAAAGCAACTTATACTACTGACATTATTGATTACTTTTGTGGTTTCTATTGCGACTGGTATTGTCACTGTTTCTCTGATGAACCAAATGCCGAAAAGTATTCCACAAACAATTAATAACGTAATTCAGCGAACTATTGAAAAAGTCACAACTGTTGAAACTCCAACCCTGCCTGTGGTTGATAGTAATAAGAAAAATGAACCAAGCCTATTTGTTGATAGTGGTGATGTTGTCGTTTCAATATATTTAAAAGATGATGAAAATCCAGCTACTCCAATCATTCCAGTTGTTCAAACTAGCGGAGTTGACACATCGATTCCTATCTCAACTATTCCGGTTGATCAAAAAGAATTGGGCCAGGGTATTATAATTTCAGATATTGGTTTAGTTCTCGTCGATTCATCTATTTTAACTGAGAGTAAAGTTTATAAAATAATTTTAAATAAAATAGATTTTGATGCAACGGTTTTAAAAAAGTTTACCAATGGTTTTACAATTTTAAAAATTTCAGAAAAGAAAGCTGTAGAAAAAACCAAAATAGAAAATCCAAAATCAAATACTATTAACTAATATTTATATTTTTTTAATTAGTAACTTAGTAACTAATAATTATATATGCCTCCATTCAATAATTTTACAACTAAAGCAAAAGAAGTAATCAGAAAAGCTCACGAGCTAGCTATTGAAAGAGGGGTTAATCATGTAAATGCACTTCATTTACTCACTGCTCTTTTGATACAAGAGGATTCACTTATCGTTTCTATTTTAGATAAAATGGAAATAGATACTACGCTACTTGTTGATAATTTGAGTGAGATGATAGAGTCACCTGAAAATAAAAATACAATCTCTCCTTCATATCAGATATATTTAACTCCAGATTTAGCTCAGGCAATAGAGAATTCTAGTAAAATCGCTTCCGATATAAAAGATGATTTTGTTTCAACAGAGCATTTATTTGTTTCACTTCTGGAAACTCCAGGAGAAGCTCGTGAACTTCTTGGCAAATTTAAAATTAAAAAAGAGAATGTTTTTGAAGTTTTAAAACAATTAAGAAAAGAAAAGGGGTCAGGATCTGATTTAAATACCCCTAAAAAACCAAAACTTATAACAAAGTTTACTCGTAATCTAACAGATCTTGCACGTGCTGATAAACTTGATCCTGTTATTGGACGTGATATGGAAATAATGCGCATGATGCAAATACTTTCTCGTCGTACCAAAAATAATCCTATTTTAATAGGAGAAGCTGGCACTGGTAAGACAGCAGTAGCTGAAGCTCTCGCGCAGAGAATTGCAAAGAATGATGTTCCTGAGAGTTTGAAAGACAAAGAAGTTGTCTCTCTTGATCTAGGATTGCTTCTCGCTGGAACAAAATACAGAGGAGAATTTGAAGAAAGACTCAGAGGAATTTTAAAAGAAATAGAGAGAGCTGAAGGCAAGATTATTTTGTTTATAGATGAGATACATACTATAGTTGGAGCAGGATCATCTGAAGGGTCACTCGATGCTTCAAATATGTTAAAGCCCGCACTCTCTCGTGGGGAGCTTCGTGCAATTGGTGCGACAACTTTAAAAGAATATCAAAAGCACATTGAGAAAGACCCAGCCCTCGCTCGTAGATTCCAACCTATTTATATAGATGAACCAAGTGTAGAGGATACTATCGCTATTTTACGTGGACTTAAAGAAAAATATGAATTGTTTCATGGAGTTCGCATTACTGATGATGCAATCATTTCTGCAGTAAATCTTTCAACTAGATATATTACAAACAGATATCTTCCTGATAAGGCAGTTGATCTCATAGATGAAGCATCTTCAGCTCTACGTATTGCACTTGAGAATAAACCACCAATCCTAGAAGATGCGCATAGAAAAATTATGCGTTTTGAAATAGAAAAAGAGGCATTGTTAAAAGAAATTTCTAGTGACTCACATAAAAAAGGAATGGCGGCGATTTCTAGCAAAAGAGTGAAAGATATTGAAAAAGAAATAAGTAATTTGAAAGAGAAAACTTATGAAATAGAATTAAAATGGAATAATGAAAAGGAAACAGTTTCTGAAATTCGTGCTATCAAAAAAGAATTAGAGACACTCCGTATAGAAGGAGAAAATACTGAGATACATGCAGACCTTGCTCGTGCTGCTGAGATACGCTATGGAGAAATTCCAGATTTAAAAAAGAAATTAGATTTAAAACTTGCCAGACTTAAGAAGTTGCAGAAATCTAGAAGAATATTGAAAGAGGAAATAACCTCTGAGGATATTGCCGAAGTTGTGGCACGTTGGACAGGTGTCCCACTTTCAAAAATGATGGAAGAAGAAAGAGAGAAGCTGGCTAAAATGGAAGAGATTTTGAAAGAGCGTGTTATTGGTCAAGAAGAAGCCATTGGTAAAATTGCTAATGTTATTCGTCGTAATCGTGCAGGTATCTCTGATCCAAATAAACCTATAGGTTCTTTTATTTTTCTTGGTCCTACAGGTGTTGGAAAGACAGAGCTAACAAAAACACTTTCACAATTTTTATTCAATGACGACAAAGCTCTCGTTCGAGTTGATATGAGTGAATATATGGAGCGTCATAGTGTTTCAAAACTCATAGGCTCACCACCGGGGTACGTTGGTTATGATGAATCAGGAAATCTTACAGAAGCTGTACGTCATCATCCTTACTCCGTAGTTTTATTTGATGAAATAGAGAAAGCTCATCCGGAAGTTTTTAATGTTCTCTTGCAGGTCCTCGATGAAGGGCGTTTAACTGATGCCAAGGGGCGAGTTGTTAATTTCAAAAACACAGTTATTATTTTAACCTCTAATATTGGTTCTCAATTTATTGATAAGATGGAAACACTAGGATTTACAAATAAAGATAAACGTGATGAATATGCAGAAACTAAAGAAAAAGTTCTTGGTTCTCTAAAAGATTATTTTCGTCCAGAATTTTTGAATAGATTAGATGATATTGTTGTTTTTGATATTTTATCACTTCCTGCTATTAGAAGCATTGTGGATTTGAAAATTGCTGTGGTTCGAACTCGATTAGCATCTAAAGATATTGAATTAGAAATTTCCGACGAAGCATTAACTCATTTAGCTAAAGAAGGTTACAATCCACACTATGGGGCAAGACCTCTAAATCGATTGATTCAAGATAAAATTTTAAATGGAATAGCAACTTTCATTATCAACAAGAGTATAAAGAAAGGAGATGTGATAAATGTAGACCTAAATGGTAGTGATTTAGCAATAGGTTTAAAGAATAGAAAAAGTTTAAAATCAAATATAATAGTAAAAAATAATAAATTTAAAGTTAAATAATTTATGGAGATACTAGAAGAAAAAGTATTATTTAAGGCGACGGTATGTTTGTCCATAAAAGAAGGTAAGGTACTTTTAGGTATGAAGACGAGGAAAATAGGAGTGGGGTGTTGGAATGGTTATGGTGGAGGGATAGAAGAAGGAGAGACCATTTTAGGGTGTGCTATTCGTGAACTAGAAGAAGAGGTTGGTTTAAAAGCAAAAGAAGAAGATTTAGAAAAAGTAGCAATCGTAGATTTTCATAATCAAAAAAGTGACGGAACAACTTTCGTATCTCGAGTTCATTTTTTCTTAGTGAAGGATTGGGAAGGTGAACCAAAAGAAACAGAAGATGGGGCCATGGTGACACCAACATTTTTTGATATAAATAATTTACCATTTGATAAAATGATGCCAGCCGATAAGGAATATTTTCCACTTATTTTAAAAGGTAAAAAATTGCTGGTTGAATCTTGGTATACACCATATCAGAAAGAATTAATTAGAAAAGTAGAAATTAAAGAAGTAGAAAAGTTTGAAGAAGAAATTTAAAAAACCTTTGCAAAAGCAAAGGTTTTTTAAATGTGCGTCGGGGAAGATTCGAACTTCCGAAAGCCGAAGCTAGCAGATTTACAGTCTGCCCTCGTTGACCACTTGAGTACCGACGCATATTTGTCTATTTAAAAGATTCGAATCGTTTTAAATGTTTTAGATTCATCGGCTTGATTTCTCTAAAGAAACGATTTATATCTTCTTGTCTTGTGAGGTAGATTTTATAAGAACTCACCTTAGACACCCTGTATTCTAATGTAATTAGCATCTTTTGTAAAGATATGAGCAGGGGGGCTGATTTATTAGTAAGAGCAATCTGTATTCCATATTTAAGTTTATAAACAGATCCATCTGTGTCAAAAAACCCTCGGATAAAAGATTCACAGTATGATTTATTATTGAATATCCATTTAGGTGCATCAACCTGAGATTTTACTTTGTTATAAACTAACCCTTCGTTTTTAAGCCATTTTGAAATTTCAACAGAACTAATATATACATCACAGTAACCCTTTTTTCTAATTGAGATATTTACATATGTTTGAAAAATATTCTGAAGTATTTTTTGCACATACAAAACATATTCATTCTCTTTTGAGCCTAAGGTTACCATTATTTGATTGGGGGAGAGACTTCCATCTCCAAGCATTATTCCGAAAAATTCTGCTAACTCTTTTGATTTTTTGTATGGAATAATAAAAGTTTTTCTCTTATTGCAGTATGAAGATTTTTGTGTTTTATCTGTTTTAATATTCAGAATTTTTAATCTTTTAAAAATGGTTTTCTCGCTGACCCCAAGCATCTCGCCGATTTCTCGAATGGTTTTATTTTCATTTTTGTACAATTTGTATAATAATTTGTAATTTTGATTTCTTTCCCCAATTGTCCATTTTTTAGGCATATTTATATTATAAATCTATATTAACAAATTTGCAATAGACCACTCTACTAACATCAATATTTCTCTCTCTTTCAAAAATATGATATTATATAATATATGTCACAACTTTATAGTAATTCAATTTTTTGGGTAGATGTCGAAAAGATTAAACCAAATCCTTTTCAACCTCGTCGTGAGTTTGATGAAGCGAGACTTCGTGATTTAGCTGATTCTATTCGTCAATATGGAGTTCTTCAACCTTTAGTTGTTTCTCGTATCGAAGTTCAAAAAGAAGATGGAGGAATAATTGTAGAGTATGAACTTATCGCAGGAGAGCGCCGACTTCGAGCTTCAAAAATTGCAGAACTTTTACAAGTCCCAGTTATTATTCGAGTTGGTGATGACAACATGGCCAAGCTAGAATTAGCTATTATTGAGAATTTGCAACGAGAAGATCTAAATGCTGTTGATAGAGCTCGAGCTTTCTTCCGTCTCGTTGAAGAATTTAAATTCACTCACACTCAAATTGGTCTCAAGGTTGGTAAGAGTCGTGAGTATGTTTCAAACACTTTACGACTCCTGGCTTTGCCTCAAGAAATACTTGATGCTCTTTCTGCTGGTAAAATAAGTGAAGGCCATACCAGACCGATTTTGATGCTGACTGATCGTCCAGAAGAACAAAATGTTTTATTTAAAGAAATAATGTGGAAGAAAATGTCTGTTCGTGAAGCAGAAAGAATTTCTAGAACGATTGCTACTGATAAGGTTCGCAAGAAGGAATATATTAGAGATCCAGAAATAAGTGAGATGGAAACTAAACTCCAAGAATCTCTTGGCACAAGAGTCCATATAGAAAAGAAAGAAAATGGGGGATATATCACAATAGATTTTTTCACTAATGATGACCTTCGGACTATTTTAGAGATTATTAAATCTAAAAAAGAAGGTGGTAATCCAAATCAAATGCTCGAGAATTATATTTCTAAACAAGAATCTCTAATTTCACCAATAGTTTCTGCTCAGTCAGAAATCCCAAATGAGTCAAAACAGGAGACAATCCCAACAAAATCAGATCAGGAACAATTAGTTCAAGTGGAAGGTGAAACTGATATGCATTTGGTTGATGATCGAACTGAAGCTGAAATTGAAAAAGCTGAGGAAGATATAGACTTATATAATATTAAAAATTTCTCAGTTTAATGTTTTTCTTTTTTAGAGTTAATTTTTCCCAAATGATAAGAATTTAGAAAGAAGGCTGTGTTGCTTGAGATAGGCATTTATTTCTCGACGGGCTAAACTTGTTTTAGCATGGTCAAGCCATTTTGAAGAAGGATTAGCATTTTTGTTTACCTGAATTTCTACAATATCGTGTGTTTTTAATTTTGTCCCGAGTGAACTATTTTTATCGTTCACTCGTGCTCCTTGAGCATGGTTACCTAAATCGGTATGTATCGCATAAGCAAAATCAATAACAGACGAATCTTCAGGTAGATCAATAATATCTCCTTTTGGAGTAAAGACAAATATTCTATCTTTAAAAAAGTTAATACTGATATTTTTTAAAAATTTTTCAGGTACCTCTTCAATATTTTCTGTATTAATTTCAGTAAGTTTATTAACCCATTCCAATTGTTTTGGATCAAATTTTGGATTAAGGTCTTTGTTTTTATAAATAAAGTGAGCTGCAACACCATTCTCGGCATTTTCGTGCATTTCATGTGTGCGGATTTGAATCTCGACGATTCCACCAGTTCCGGTAAATATAGTTGTGTGTAAACTCTGATATCCATTGGCTTTAGGCATAGCTATATAATCTTTTATACGATTAGGCAATGGAGTCCACTCACCATGAATAACCCCGAGCATATAGTAACAATCAGCTACAGTATCTACCATCACTCGCAAAGCGATTATATCGTAAACTTTTCCAATATCCATATTATATTTCTGAAGTTTTTTCCAGAGTGAATATAAATGTTTTTGACGGTAATCTACCTTTGAATTTTTTATGTGTGCTTCTTTTATTTTTTCTAATATTTTATCTCGGACTTCTATTAGATATTTTTCTTTGGCATCTTTTTTTTCTAGAAGTAATTTTTTTACTTCTCCGTATTCTTTAGGATAGGCATATTCAAATGCAGCATCTTCAAGTCGTCCTTTCAGGCGACCCATAGAGAGTCTATCTGCAAGAGGAGCATATATCTCAAGAGTTTCAAGAGCTATACGTTTTTGTTTGTCAGGGCGGATATGTTTTAATGTTTCAATATTGTGTAATCTGTCGGCAAGTTTAATAGTAAGGACTCGTAAATCATCAGCCATTGAAACAAAAAATCTTCTTAAATTTTCAACTTTACGCTCAACTCCTTTATATCTAACTGTTCCAAGTTTTGTAACACCATTTACGAGTGACAATATTTCTTCTCCAAATTCTTTTTTGAGCTCTTCTTCTGTTATTTTAGTATCTTCTATTACATCATGGAGTAGTCCAGCGGAGATTGTTTTTGATTTCATCCCAAGATCAGCTAAATTTTTTGCAGTAGCAAAGACATGATTGAAATAAGGTTCACCACTTTTACGTACTTGTCCCTCGTGTGCTTTTTTTGCAAAATCATAAGCTTTTTTGATAAGGTCTCTATCCTCTTTTTTTGATTTTTGCATTAAATCATAAATTTCATCTATATTTGGATCCATAAATATAGTATATAACATAATAAAAAAAATAAAAACTAGAGTCCCAAGGGGTCTATAATTGGAACCAGATTGTAGGGGGTATAAGGGGGTTTAGAAATATAAGCTTCTAATCTATAAGTAGAGACAGAAGTTCTGGAAATTTTTCTGTTTTCATTTTACTCAAAATAAAGTGGCCCTTGCCATTAAATTCTTTAATCTGAAGATTTTTAACTTTTGATTTAATCATTTCAATACTCTGTAATATTGCAGAATTATCATCAGTAGAATACATTATAGTAATACCATCAGTTTTTGAAATAATATCTGGATTAATTTCAAATTTAAAAAAGTTAGGATCTATTTTTTTATTAGGATCTAACCATGGAGCAACTAAAACAACCCTTCCTACTTTTATATTATTTTCACTTAACCATCTTACTAGGAATCCTCCACCACAACTGTGACCAACCAGCATTGTATTTTCATCTGGCTGAAATTTATCTAATAAGTTTTTCCATTTTTCATAATTAGGCTCATAAAAACCTGGCATCTCAGGAGTTTGAGTTTCAATACCATTTAGTAAAAGCTGTCTTTGAATCCAAGGAAACCAGTGGTCGTTAGAAGCTGCGGAACGGCTTGTATCTAAAAATTCAGATTTATCACTGTAACCATGAATTATTATTGCTGTTTTCATATATTTTATTATATCAGATTCCAAATCATAAAAATATCCCCTTGGGTCGTCTAAAAATAGCATTACAAAATAATGCTTAAAAAATCTGTGACCCAAGGGGTCTATAATTGGAACCAGATTGTAGGGGGTATAAGGGGGTTTGAAAGATTGGAGGTATAGATAAAAAAGAAGCATCCATTTCTGAATGCTTCAATTGATAATTTATTCTACTTTCTTTTCCACAAGAACACACAGAAGCTAATTATAGACAAATCAATCAATAACCTTAATAAGGTTATTGTGAAAACTTGAACAAACTGTGAATTCCTTATTTCTTTATTATTTACCGTGTAATTTCCTCTATCCCAGAAGCGGTAAATTGATTTTTGCAATCCTATTGATTGCATCCATTCTGGAGTTTCAATAATTTCTCCCATTTCATTGTTATGCTCATAAAATCTTTCCTCTGTTCCACTCCATGTTTCTATAGTTTCAATATAAATAATTTTTTTACCAAATATTGGGTCTAAAAAACTATTAGACTTTATTTCTACCATTAGGTTTAGTCCACTTCCAGGATGTAGAGGAACAATAATTCCTTTTTGTGTACAACTTTTCTCAGTGGATTGATAATCATTGTAGCCACTAAAGCTAATCAATGATACAACTAGAATGATTGCTAAAATCTTTGTTTTTTTCATGGTTTTATTTTTTAAATTGTTTAAATTTTTATTGAGTTTTCTCTACTTCCATATAAAGCAGGGAAAACCCAATAAAATACAATTAATAAAAACCAAACATAAAAGAACTATACTACTTTTTATAATATAGCATAATTATATGTATTTGTCAATGATATTAGGTGTTAGTTCAATAAGTAAGTGCAACACTTCTGTATAATAGAAGTATGAAATACAAGCATTTAAGCATTCTGGAACGTGAAAAAATCCAAGAAATGCTGTGGCAAAAGAAGTCCATAAGGTCGATAGCAATCAAGCTTAATC
>JBBQGX010000022.1:0-12919 GCA_038323465.1 Minisyncoccia bacterium
GGAATTTTATCAGTGCAACCCCTAAGGATAGAATCACTTGGAAACCATTTTTTAGGAGCTACTATTATTTTATCTTTACGGTCAGATAGCCATGCTGACCACCAAGAAAAAGTACTATTAGGAATCACAAAATATTTACAAGCACTCATGAGAAATAGATTTCCTTCGTCTTTTTCCCCAGCATATTCATCCCCCACATACATTGTTGAATGTTCAAATTTCATATTCTCTTCACACCATTTTATATCATTTGAAAATACATAGATTTTATCTATCTTTACATGTTTACTAATATATTCTACCCCTTTATCATAATATTCCTTTCCAACTATATCGTGAAATTTGTTGCCAACATAGTCCCCTCTCCTGACATGAATACACAGAGAATTCTCCTTATTTATTACTTCAATTAAATTATTAATATTATCTAGGAGAGGGTTTTTCAAAGTAAAATCTTTTCTTATTGTATCTTCTATATCAGAAAAATATTTTGGACTTTGCCAATAACCATCTAAATAAGCATTAGAACCAATGGAAAGTATAGAGGAATCAAATTGAAAATATTTCTCTGCTCCTTTAAACTTAAAAAATCTATTAAAAATACCATTAACATAAATTAATGCCTTACTTTTTGCATAAAATCTATTTAAAAAAGGTACCTTCGGTTGAGAAACTATCTCTGCTTTAATATTAAAAATACCTATAATATAATCATAAAAAGTATAAGGGTGAGATTTAGGTCTTGGCGTCCTGTCAAGCAACTGAGCTAAATCTAACCCTAATGGAACATTATATTTAATAGAAAGAGCTCTTCCAATAGCATACTGGAACATTTGATTCCCCATTCCCCCTTTTAATCTTACAATAATCATAAATTTATATTTTCTTTATACCAATTAAAAGTTTTTTGTAATCCATCTTTCAAATCTAATTTATGACTCCATCCTAAATTATTTAATTTACTTACATCTAAAAGTTTTTTTAGCATCCCATCAGGCTTTGTGTCATCAAATATTAATGTCCCTGTATATCCAATAATATTCTTTATTTCATAAGCTAATTCTTTAATAGAAATATCTTTTCCTGTGCCAATATTTAAAAATTGTTTTTCATTATGATTTTCCATCATCCAAAATATTGCATCGGCTAAATCATCCACAAATAAAAATTCTCTTCTACTATTACCACTCCCCCATATTAATATAGAATCCGTATTATTTAATTTGGCTTCATAAATCCTTCTTATTAATGCGGGAATAACATGTGAGGATTCTAGGTTAAAGTTATCATTATAACCATATATATTAGTAGGCATACAAGAAATGAATATTTTTCCATATTGTTCATATATCTTTTCACATAACTTTATACCTGTTATTTTAGCCAAGGCATATCCTTCATTTGTTGGTTCTAATTTACCGCTCAGTAAATACTCTTCTTTCATAGGCTGTGGACAATCTCTTGGATAAATACAAGAACTACCTAAAAAAAGCAACTTTTTTACATTGTATTTTAAGGCTGACATTATTATATTATTTTGTATTTGTATATTTTCATACAAAAATTCTGTAGGGAAACTCATGTTTGCTTTAATTCCACCTACTTTGGCTGCACATAAAATTACATATTCTGGTTTTTCTATATTAAAAAAATTATCAACTGCAGTTTGATTTAAAAGATCTAATTCACTTCTATTTTTTACTAATAGATTTTTGTAATTTTCATCTTTGAATTTTTGTAAAACTGAATTTCCTACCATTCCCGTATGCCCAGCTATATAAATTTTTGATTCTTTTTCCATATTATTTTACTTTTTAAGTAGATTGCATAAAATAGACAACTCTTCATTTGTCAACTCTGGATTGTTACCAAAATAAAATCCATTCTTGTGTATAAATTGAGCATTTAGACAATTGTAATTTGACTTAACATACTTTTTATAAAATGGTTGCACACTTATATCCCCCGCTATTATAGGTCTTATTTCTACATTATTTTTAATAAACTTTTCTCTATATTTTTCTGCTAATTCAGTATTAATACATAATATAGGCATCGCAAAATTTGAGATTAAAGACATGTGATTAAATTCTAATGAAATAAAATCTGGATTAGTGTTTACTATTTTTGCAAATTTTAAATAATTTTTTTCTCTTTTTGAAACAATTTTGTCCCAATATTTTATTTGTTCATTCCCTATAAGTCCATTTATTTCATTAGGTCTACCATTATAAGCTAGATCATAAAAAACATATTTAGAATAGAAAGGCTCAATATTAAAATCTGCTCTAAGCTTGGATTGAATCTTTGGTGATAAATTTCTATCCCAACCATGGGCTCGAGTCATAACTAAAGATTCATATAATTGTTCATCGTCTGTACAAATCATTCCTCCCTCTATTGTAGACATATGATGACCAACAAAAAATGAAAAAGTTGAAGCAAGACTAAAATTACCTAAAAGTTTATTATTTACCTTGGAACCAAGTGATTCACAGTTATCTTCAATAAATAATATATTATTTATATTACATATTTTTTTAATTTCTTGTATATCATCAGAAAAACCCAAAACGTTTGTTAAAAATAGAGCTTTAATATCCTTTATGTGTTTTTTTAATTCTAAAGGTGAGATATTTAAAGTCTTAACATTACAGTCAATCATAACGGGAATTAATCCTAATTGTATAATGGGCATAATATTAGTTGCCCAAGTAAGAGAAGACACCCCTATTTTGTCTGCCTTTTTGAGTCTTCCTAAATTTAATAGAGACTGAATTAATATTAAATTTGCCATACTTCCACTAGATACAAAAATTGAATATTTTCTTTCTTGTTTTTTTGAAAAATTATTTTCAAATTTTTTACACTGCTCATTCATACTAAAAATATCTGCCGATAGAATAAATTTGGCTAATTTTCTTTTTGTTTCAGTTTCTTTATAAAAACTTGATTTCATCAATTTAATCATATTTTAAATCTTCTTATTTAACTTTTCTTCACTAAAGTCAGCCTCTGTCATAATCCTAATTAGCTCTTTAAACTTAGTCTTTGCTTCCCATCCTAACTTGGTTTTAGCTTTTTGTGAATCTCCAATCAAAATATCAACCTCTGCAGGTCGAAAGTACTTTGGATCTATCTCAACCAAAATTTTTCCGCTTTTTTTATCTATTCCTTTCTCTTCTAGTCCTTTCCCTTTCCAGATAATTTCAATGTCTAAATTTTTTGCAACTTCTTCCACAAACTCTCTAACAGTATGGGTTTCTCCTGTGGCTATCACATAGTCATCTGGGGTATCTTGCTGAAGCATAAGCCACATCGCCTCTACATAGTCTTTAGCATATCCCCAATCTCTCTTGGCTTCTAAATTCCCGAGATATAGTTTATCTTCTAAACCTAATTTAATTTTACTTAAACCCCGAGTTATTTTTCTCGTAACAAAGGTTTCCCCTCGTCTTGGTGACTCATGATTAAAAAGAATACCATTACATGCAAATAAATTGTAACTTTCTCTATAATTTCTTGCTATCCAATATGAAAAAACTTTTGCACAACCATAAGGAGACCTAGGGTGAAATGGGGTTGTTTCCTTTTGGGGTATCTCTTGAACTAACCCAAACATTTCAGAAGATGAAGCCTGGTAAAATTTAGTTTTAATTCCAGATTCTTTTATAGCATCAAGGATTCTTAATGTCCCTAATCCTGTTACATCAGCTGTATATTCTGGGATATCAAAACTTATCCTAACATGGCTTTGAGCTCCTAAATGATATATCTCATCTGGTTTAATTTTTTCAAGTAATCTAGAAATATTACTTCCGTCAGATAAATCACCATAATGAAGTATTAATTTTTTACCTATTTCATGAGGATCTTGAAATATATGGTCAATTCTGCCTGTATTAAAACTTGATGAACGACGTATTATTCCATGAACTTCGTATCCTTTGTCCAAAAGAAATTCTGCTAAATAAGAACCATCTTGCCCTGTTATCCCTGTTATTAATGCTATTTTTTTATTTTTTTTCATATATTATTATATCTTTTTAAGATAAACTCTATTGACTACTACTCACTCATACTATTTTATCATAAAACAGTCATTTCCCTATTTTCTAATTTTTTTTATTTTATTAATTATTTTAAAACTTAAAATATAATTGGTTATTGGAACATCTGGTTATCCATACCTCCTTGTAATCTTGTGATGATCATTATTATTCTGCCTTCGTATAATACGTCTCTGGGCTATGTAGGCCGTGGCGAATTATCTTCTTCTCATTTACTAATATTGTCAGATACCGGCCAGCATTTGAATCTGAAGTACGTAAAAACTTCTCGACGTCATCATTCTTGATCTTTTTCTTTTTCAAAAATAAGGTCATCACCTTTTCTATCTTTTTTCTCTTTTGTGCACTTTTTGCGAGCCTTGCTTTCACAAGTAATTCTTTGGCTCTATTTATATTAGCTTTAAATTTCTCAAACATCAAATCCATTTTGGACAAGGGAGCTAGGATAGGGGCAGTCTGAATATTAGGATTCTCATCCCCGACATGTGGGGCTTCTTTTATGTCAGGGGTGGGGGTTAGTGTGGGGATTTCTTTTGTGTCTAGTACAGGGGAAGGTGTGGGCGTAGAGGTAGAGATTGTAGGTGGAAGCTCTGCAGGAGCTTCCACCGGTTTTACTTGTTCTAATTCTGGTTTATCTTCAGTCAGTACATCCTCGGCAACAATAGATGGAACGATGACAGGCTCTGATGTATTTATAGGTGGAAGCTCCTGCGGAGCTTCCACTGGATGTACGACGATAGTACCAGACCCTATCTCTCCCTCTGTTGTTTGTATCTGGTCACTTGTCAGAAGTGCTATCTGGTCATTAGTAATTATATTTATTTCGTCAGCCATATTTCTATAATACCATAAATACACCTCGGATTTTCCACCTCCGGTATGGGGCACCTAATATACCGGACGAGGAAAATTTTATTCAGCCGCTATTCTCTTTCTCAGATTGCTCGATGAGTAATCATGATCACGAGAATTAAAAATAGTTTTGATAGGAAGGTCGTCCCCTGTAAAATGCTTTCCCTTCCAATCCGCACCTAGGAAACGAATATCGGGTTTCAACTCCGCCAATAATTTATACAAATCCGCTTCAGTATTATAGACAACTATCTGATCAACATATTTACAAGATTCGAGTCGCATCATCCGCTCCTCTAGTGTCTCTATGGGTTTGTGTTTATCGGGTCTATCAATACTAGGATCAGAGTGAAGCCCAACAATAAGAAAATCACATTGCTCTTTGATTTCTTTCAACATCAAAAGATGTCCAAAGTGCAATAAATCAAACGCCCCGCAGGTAAATCCTTTTATCATAATCTTTATATATTATTAATTCTTAATTTTTCCCCTCCCCTAATTCTTAATTCTTAATCCCCCCACCCCCTCTTCCAATGTAATAGTCGGCTCCCACCCTAGCAACTCTCTCGCTTTATTTATATCTGCTTCTGTGTCATGTGGTTCTATGCGAGGAGCGATATGTTCTACATCATCACTTATCAAACTCGCAATATGATTTATCGTATACCTAGCACCACCTCCGATATTTATCACTTCACCCTTTCCTACTTTGTCTGAAGTCATTGCGAGTAAGTTCGCACTTGCGACATCTCTGACATGGACGAAGTCCCGAGTCTGCTCACCATCACCTGTGATAGAGAGCTTCTTACCCTCTTTTAATTGCTTCAAGAAATATCCGATAACTAGAGGGTAGGCCCCTTCAGGATTTATCCTCGGCCCATAGACATTGAAATACCGGAGACATACAGTCTCGAGTCCATATATCTTGGCATATAGTTTCAAATAAACCTCCCCTATATATTTATGAACTGCGTAGGGAGACATCGGATTGATGTCCATATCCTCTGTCGTTGGGAGTACCTCTGGTTCGCCATATATCGAGCTAGATGAGGCAAAGACCAATCTCTCTACCCTATTTAGTCTACATGCTTCAAGCACAGAGAGGAGGCCGTTTACATTGATATCATTCGTCTCTATCGGGTTCTCTATGGAGTATTGGACTCTCGGCATCGCAGCTTCATGAAAGACATATGATGCACCAGCAAAAATTGTAACCAATTTTTGCTGGTCTCTGATATCTACTTTGTGCATTATAGCCTTAGGATTTATATTCTCTTCTTTGCCTGCGGACATGTCATCTATGATATGGACTTCATATCCACTCTCCACAAGTAGATCGACAATATGCGATCCGATGAATCCCGCTCCTCCTGTGACTATAACTTTTTGTTTTGTAGACATATTTTTATTATACAATAAAAAATTAGGTTCTAATAGATATTAATCCTGTAGCAAGAACGGTTCTTGCTACTTATTTTTTATCTTTGATTTTGAAATAGATGGCTGAAGATATGGTAACAAGAATAGAAATTATAATATATAAATATCCAGAAATAATAACTACAGATTGTCTATCTTCACATAAAAACATTCCACAAGGACCATTAGCCTCTGTTATGAAAATTAAAAAAAGCATTATTGGAATTAAAAATATTGACATCTTTTTCCAAACATTAAATACATGCTCGGAGAAAATGATAACCACTAATAAAGAAGCTGATATGAATAGTGGTGTCATTAAAAAAACTGGCTTTAAACTATATGTAAAATAATTTAGACAAGAAATAGAATTGTTACAAATCAATGAATACTTAACTATTAAAAAACAAAGAACTGATATTAGAACTAATAACAATATTAAGATTGAAATTTTTCTTCTGTAATTCATATATCTATAATACCTTAAAAATGAACTTAAACCTTTAGCGAGGATAATCCTTGCTATCCCCTTACTATCTACTTATTTTTTATCTTTGATTTTGAAATATATGGCTGAGATAGAAAGAGAAATAGTTATTATTATTAAATAAATAAGCATTAATAATAAAGTATTCAAAGCCCTTCCGTCTGGTAAGAAATAACTATTATCAACAGGGGAAGTAAATATAAATAATAAGATTGGAGCTAAGGTAATTCCAATAGATATTAGACCTACTTTTTTTAATCTATCAGAAACAAAAAATAAAATAATTAATGAAATTAGTAAAAATGGGGATAAATAAATTATAGGAATAACGAACCCTTCTTTTATATTTTCAAAACATTGATAATTATCACCACAAAACAATTTAATATTAAAACCTAAAAACAAACTGAGTAAAACAACAATAATTACAACCAAACAAAAAATTAAAATTTTTCTTCTGTAATTCATATATCTATAATACCTTAAAAATGAACTCAAACCTTTGGCGAGGACGATCCTTGCTATCCCCTTACTATCTACTTATTTTTTATCTTTGATTTTGAAATATATGGCTGAGATAGAAAGAGAAATAGTTAAAAAAAGATATAAACTCCCAGTAAAGAACACTACAAAAGTTCGATTGACGCACAAGAACATTCCACAAGAAAGTGGATCAGCTTTTGTTATTACTATCAATAACAGCATTATTGGAATTGAAAATATTGAAAATTTTTTCCATATTTTGAATATTCTTTCAGAAAAAAAGATAACAAAAAATGACGATACTGCTATAAATAAAGGTGTAAATATTAAAAAGGAAGTTAATTCATAAATAATAAAATTATCACAAGAAATAGAATTGTTACAAATCAATGAATACTTAATCACTAAAAAACAAAGAATTGATATCAAAATGAGTGATAATATTAAAATTGAAATTTTTCTTCTGTAATTCATATATCTATAATACCTTAAAAATGAACTTAAGGCCAAATAATAATAAGAGAACCCCACCGACAATAATCAATTGCAATTTAAACCTATTTGGATTTAATCCTTGGATAGAACCAGCCGAGGCACCGAGATTGTTATTCTTTATCGTTTCTTTTTCTTTTTTAACTATCTTCACATCAACTTCTGATTTTGTTTTAGTTATATTATTTTGATGTTTATCTTTTGTAATATTCTTAATATCAACAATCTTCAGATTCTCAATTTTACTCACAATATTTATCGGTAAAATATTTTTAGCTATGACTACAGACCCAGAAGAATGCGGGCCTTCCGATTTTTCTTCTTTTTTATTGTCATGTAGATCTTCTGATTGTGAAGGGTCAGTGGGTTTTATGATAGATTCAAAAATCCCATCCCCTTCTTCGTCTATAGATAGATCACTCATACCAAAAGTACTTCTCGAAACTTCGGCTTTCATATTAGAGTTTGTAGAGATATCCACAAATGAGACCATCCCCGAAGGAACATCTCCCAAGAGAGTCTCTTCTTCGAGGGTAAATATACCATCAGCCAATCCCTTCATCTTTATCTTATAATCACCATCCTTTGGGACTACGATTGTTTTCTCATCACCAATTTGTAAATATAAACTATTGGGGATTTGCTCTTCTATCTCCATAAAATCTGGATCAGAATTAGAAACGAGGCCTGTATGTCTGCCCTCTTTATCGTATATATCAATAGATACAGGAGACTTCATCCGATAGACCAGATTGTCTACTGATTCTGGTTTTGCAACTGTTGTATATAGGGGTAATTCAGTATTATTTTTCATAATATTTTGAATCAGAGAAATTACTGAATCTACTTCAAAAATATCAGCGTGGTCTCTATAGGGTGGAATTACTTTTCTTTTATTAAATATATTTACATCCACATAATAATCCCTCCCATTTTCTAAACTAGCACTTGGAGACACTACAGTCTTGTCACCATCAGATGTAAAATTTATTTTCTCTGTTAAAACATCAATCTTTTGACACTTAAGACCGATAGTAAAAAGACATTGATGTTTCGATGAATATTCTATATTCTTTATCGTTGGCAATCCCCAGCCCACGATTTGATACCTCTCTATATTCTCAGGGAAAACTAGATCATCAATATCGCCGTGCAGTTTTTCTGACTTATCGAAAATTAATTTATTTAAAATATTTGGATGAGTTAGGTCATCTACTCCCGGCTTGCTACGATTGTCATTGTTATTGGCCAGAAGAAAGTCTTTAAATTTTTCAAAGTTATCTATCTTGTCTCCATATATACTTCTAAAATTATTTACTTTATCAACCAATGGATTAAATAATATGACTGGTTCTCGTATTTTATCGAAATACTTTTCTGATGGTATCAAGCCATAGGCCCCGAGTAGATTTTCTCCAAACTCTCTCGCGACTTCCTGCCTTAAAGCAAAACCCCATAAAAGATCTTGATTGGTCCCATGTAGCAATCCAGCCACCGAACTTGGAGTTCCGATAGCAGGAGGAGCTACGTTTATCACTTTATCTATATAGTCGATCAGATCGCTCTCGCCACTTGCTTTCATTTTCATCAATTTATTTATCAAAGCCCTAGAAACCAATCCTCCATTTGAATGAGTTACTATAGTCACCTTGCCATTGATAGATGAATCTACGAGCTTTTGCAATTGATCTATCATATAAGGCAACTTCCCTTCTGGGATTTGATCAGTATATGAGATACGACCATCTAAGTCTTCTACTCCTTTTTCTACAATATCATCCACCGACATCCTCCAATCATAAGGAACAGCTGTCCAGTCTCCCATCTCTCCTTTTTCAACCAAATCAGTTAAAGAATTTGTAAATGATTTATAGATGTTTGAACCAAGAGACCCATGCAAGAGAACATTGGCTTCATTGATAATATCTTTTGTATAAATATCTGGATTTAAACTATTCCCCGAAGTGTTCGTGTACAAGTCTTTTACGTCAGCACTGTTATTGGGTTCCCAGAGTTGATCTTCAGTTGTAATTCCTAATACTTTTTTCTCTTTATAAAGTCTACTACCCTCAAACCCAGGGATAAACATTACATTTGAGAGACCAGTGGCTCCTGGTTTTATCTTCAACCACGGGGTAAAGATGACATTATCTGAAACTTTATCACCTTTACCTCCCTGATTTGTTGCTAGATTTTTTGGGCCAGTCTTGTCACCCCAGTAATTATCTTTTAAATCAAGCAGTGAGTCATCATAAGAATTTGATACAGCTAGAGTATTGCCATGGAAAATATTATTTGATCCTTTTATATTTGCTTGCTCTCCATAGATACCTATATCATTCCCAAATATTTCATTATTATTTATTTCAAATAAATATTCTTTATCTCCTCCTCCGTATGAAGATATCCCCATCTGCTCAAACCCATATTTATTTGGAGTTATCCCTGATAGCAAAATAGCCGATATTTTTGAATTTGATATTGATAATGATCCTGGATGATCAATGAGTTTCGAAACTTTTAAATTTAAATCCCCACCTCCAGAGAGAGACATCGACATTAGTACAGGTACATATTTACTAGAATAACCCAAAATACAAGTTTTCCTGCATTCAAAAACTGAATCTACTACTGTGACTTTAGTATTTGATTTAATCCCTAGACCTTCAGCGACATCTATTATTTTGCTATTTTTCATAGTCAAAATACTCTCTCTGTCCGACACTACTATTCCATCACCATAATCATATCCATCATTGGCACTCACTTCGACATTATCCATAGACATATACGATCCACCATTTATATCGATACTGTATCCCGAACCACCGTTCCTTATAATACGCGAATTACGAATATCTAAAGTACTAGCATCATACAAACTGACAATCCAAGCCTCGTAATTGTTTATAAGAGAATTATTGATTGTGACATTACTTTTATTGTATAAATCTATCCTCGGTACGGATAATTTGTCAAAAGTGCCATACGAATTATTTATCATAATCTGTTGATCTGTATTAAAACCATCAGAAGAAAACCTCGTATTTTTTAAAGAAAGTCCATAATACGAATATCGAGATACAATATTGTTCAAAATATTATCAGTTGAAATAGAATCAATAGTGACTCCTTGCCAGTCGCCAGATTCTGCTATCGTCATACTCTCATCGATATTTGTATCTCCTCCTATTGTATCGTCCTTACTTGATGTAAAATTTATTTTCTCTTGTTCTGTGCCCTCTGCTTTCAGTGTTCCGTACACCTTTATCTCTGCTCCATTTTCAAATTTTACAATTGTACCAGGTTCTATAGTGAGAATCCCTCCTATCACCACTGTTATAGGAGTAGTGACCACATAGGGACTTTTGTCTTTTGTCCAAGTTACATTCTCGGTTATATCTGTATCTATCGTAGTAGATGCTTCAATTTTATAAACAAAAAAACCGTTGACTAAAATAGCCACGGCCACAAATATAAACAAAAAATATTTTGCGTCAAATCTTTCTATAGAAAGTAAGGAATACATATTCCATTGTTTCATTTTTAAATTATATAATCTTCATGAAGATGAAGTCAATAATTACTGTGGATAACTTATATAGTGATTATTCTATCCCTATTTTCCAAATTCCTTTTTCTAAAAAGGCTTCTATTGTCTGTCTATCAGCTTTATTTATTAAATTTGAATGTTGAATTTTGTTCTTTTTTGCAAATTCATTGAGAGTTATAATCTTCTTCCCTTCTAAATATGCAAGTCTCTTGTGATAACTATTTGTCAGGGCTTTGCCAACTATCTCTTCCATAATCTTTGTCTCTCCATTAAAATCAAATTCTTTAAAAGCATTATAATATTTACTCCTATCAATAAATTTAATATTGATAGGGACAAAACCTTCTCTTATAAAAAGATAATTGTTCAAAACTCTTCCGATGCGCCCATTGCCATCCATAAAAGGGTGTATATGTTCAAAAGTCAAATGCAATCTCGCAATCCTCTTTATAATATTTTCATGATGACTAGCATTATATTCTGAGATCATCTTTTCTAATCTTTCTATCACTTCTTTTGGACTCACTGCAATATGACTTCCAACCCTCACCCATTCACCCTCACCCCTAAATCTTCCAGCAATATCATCTCTGATATTAGAAATAAGCATTTTATGTAGCATTAAAATAACATCGAGACTCATCTCTTGTTCTTTTGCTTTTTTATCTATATAAGAAACAACTCGTGCTAGATTTTTTGCTTCATATAATTCTCTTTCTGAGATATATCGGTCGAGATCAATCTGAAGGAGTATCTTTTCGGTCTCTTCTAAAGATAAAGTGCTATTTTCAATTGCATTAGAGTTATAAACTTGTTCTGCTGTTTCAGTCTCACTGAGCAACGACAAAAGAGCACCCTTCCCATTGGATGATTTATAATAACGTTCTCTTAATTCAATGATTTTATTGTAAATATTTGATTTTTTTGCCATATACACAGTATACTTTTTTTATTCTTTTTGTCAACCTAAACCGTGAAAAAGATAGAAAAAAGAGTGTTTTTCACGGTTTTGATATCATAAACAGTTAAAAATCGTATCAAATTCCTGAGGCAAGACCTCAGGGGTTATTTCTTCATTAGTAATTATTAATTCTTTCCCCTTCTCTCTCCCTTATTATTACACATTAGAATTAAATTAAAACAGGAGCGGTGGCTTCGCCACCGCTCCTGTTTTAATTGATTAAATAATTATTCGTTGAAAAGAGATATTGTTCTATAAATATTTCTTTCATTGGTATTAGAGAATTTCTCTCATAGAATACTAAGATAGATTCCCTATAATGATTTTCGTCTACACTTCTATATGATAGTGGGGCACAATCACTAGCCAAAAGTATTGCATTACAAAGCAGACGAGCAGTGCGCTTATTCCCATCTTCAAAAGGCTGAATATAAGAAATACCGATAAGGAGAGTTAATGCTTTACTATATGGATCTGTCATCTGATTAACTTTCTTATATAGAGATTCTAGTGCTTCATGAATTTGATATTTATTATCTAATGGCTTATATTTTGTTCCTATGATACCCACTAGACCCTTGCGAATACCCTTCGCAACCCCT
>JBBQGX010000023.1:0-12075 GCA_038323465.1 Minisyncoccia bacterium
AGATGAGGAATCGTTTGAGAAACCTAAGAGATGATTAGGTTGATAGGCACTAGGTGTACATGCAGTAATGCATTCAGCCGAGGTGTACTAATCGTTCGATTCCTATTAGGAAATGTGGAAATCATTGTTTAGTTGTGTTCACAGCATTCAGTTTTCAGATATTATGCGCTCAATTTTTGCGAAGCAAAAATTGAGCAGACGTAATTATCTTGAATGTTTTTTATAATTTCATTATTGTGTTCTGGTGATTCATCTTAGTGGTCACACCTGTTCTCATTCCGAACACAGAAGTTAAGCACTGTAGAGCCGATGATACTCTTTTATGGGGAAAGTAGGCTATCGCCAGAACAGAGTAATGAAATTCTTAAATACCCTTATTTATATAGGGGTATTTTTGTATTTGACAATATATTTTTTATGAGTAATATACAGTGCAAGCTTGATCTTATTGAAGTTTCGGTATAAACCAGATCCTTAAGTGGATGGTCAATTTGCTGTAGTTTCCGGAAATTGCAGTAATCCTAATTGATAAAAGTTAATAAGTCTTCGGACATCAATTACATCTGGGGTTTAGGAATTCATTGGGATTGAATTCCAAGACTTGTAGGCTTTGAGGGTTAAGTGATCAAGAGGTGCATTCATCGGAAAGATGTTTGCACTTTTTTTATTTCCGCTTTATATTGAGGCGGAATTTTTTTATTAACATTTTTTGAAATTAGTGGTCCCGCCTTACAGGTGCAGTACACCTTTCGCTCTCTGATTACAGAGTACTCAAGGTCTTGCGATTGGGTTACAGATATTTGTGCTTGCTATTAAGTTAATCTTAAGATAAACTTAGGATATGAGTATACAAACAAACATAATTGGATTTAAAGAATTTCGTGAAAATTCAGAAAAATATATTAGTGCTATTACCAATGGCAGGTCTTTTACTGTTGTTAGACGATCAAAACCAATTTTTAATATCACACCAATTGATGAATGGGGAGATGGTGGAACTTGGAAAAATTTAGTAGATTTTAATAAAATAAAAAAAGGAGGAATTAAAGCTGAAGAAGTTCTAGCTAGTTTGAAGCGATTGAGATCTTATGAATAAACTTGATAAATTTCTTTCAAAAATAGACAAGAAAACAAGAATTATTCTCGAGGAAATTATTTTATTGATTGTCGCAGGAGAGATTTCAATGCTAGATCTTAAAAAATTGAGAGGTATGAACAACATATATAGAGTTCGTGTTGGTAAAATTCGTGTCATTTTTGAGCATACTAAAACAGGAAACAAAATAAGAAGTATTTCCAATCGAGACGAAAATACGTATTAATTTTTTCCGCTTCATATTGAGGCGGAATTTTTTTTATAAATATGATATAGTATACGTATATGACTTGGGCAGCAAAAAGGCGATGGCAATATATGGGGGGACTCTTTGGAGTTTTTCTTATTGTTCTTTTTATTTTCCTATACCCTATAATTTTTAAAAAACCAACTTGTTCCGATGGTAATAAAAATGGTGATGAGATAGGTATAGATTGTGGGGGAGCTTGCACTCGAATGTGTTTGTCTCAAGTTTCAGACCCTGTAGTTTTGTGGTCTCGAGCATTTGCTATTGTTCCCCGTATTTACAATCTTGTTGCATTGGTTGAGAATCAAAATAAAAGTTCGGGTGTAGAAAATGCCTCTTATGAATTTAGAGTCTATGATATAAATAATCGAATGATTGGACGTAAAGAAGGAGTAACTTTCATTCCCCCAAACAAACAATTTGCTGTTTTTGAATCACAGTTTGATGCAGGTGAGGCACTGGTTAAAAGTGTTGTTTTTGAATTTACAGGAAATCTTGATTGGGTTAAGAAAGCTCCAAGTTTGAATAACTTGCCTATTTCTGTTGATAATGTAGCTATGGGAGCAGATGAAAAAAATCCAAGTTTATCAGCTCGTATAAAAAATGAATCGATTTATGATCTCCCCACCTTTGATATTATTGCAATTCTATATGATATAGATCACAATGCTATTAATGCCTCAAAAACTGTTCGTGATGGACTTACTAGTGGTGAGTCTGTAAATGTTTATTATACTTGGCCAGAAGAATTATCCTCCACCCCTCTTATTAAAGATGTTTTAGTTTCGATTAATCCATTTTCTGTTTCATTTTAAGATTTTATGAGTTCACGATATTTATCCATAGATTGGCTTATTGTTGCTTTTATAATACCAGTTCTTTTGGCAGGGCTTGTGACTATGAAATCTTTCACAGAGGCTACTCCATATTTTTCTCATCAATTGATTTGGATAGGTCTTTCCTTTACTGTTTTCTTTGCTTTATCATATGTAGATTTTAGATTTCTTAAAAGAACTGAAGTTCTAGTTGCACTCTTTGGAATTTTTTCTTTTTTATTACTTTTATTGTTTATAATAGGGCACATATCAAACGGTGCTCAATCTTGGTTTTCATTTGGGGGGTTTTCTTTTCAGCCATCAGATATGATGAAATTGGTTGTTATTCTGATGCTAGCAAAATATTTTTCTCGAAGACATACTGAGATAGGCAATTTTAAACATATTTTTATTTCAGGGTTGTATGCTTTTATTCCTTTTATTTTAGTTTTTCTTCAGCCCGATTTTGGAAGTGCTATTATAATTTTATTTATTTGGATCGGTATGACTCTTGTTTCAGGAATTTCTAAAAAACATTTTTTTGTTGTTTTAGGATTAGGAATTATTTCTTTACTTTTTCTTTGGCTCTTTATTTTCCAAACATATCAAAAAGAAAGAATTATAAATTTTGTGAACCCCCTGACAAACATTCATGGTTCAGGTTATAATGTTTACCAGTCAACGATTGCTGTTGGAAGTGGACAAATTGTAGGAAAGGGTGTAGGTTTTGGAACTCAATCACGATTGAAATTTTTACCAGAATATCAAACAGACTTTATTTTCGCAGCTTTTGTAGAAGAATGGGGTTTTGTAGGAGCTATACTTCTTTTTTTACTCCTAGGACTTATTATCTGGCGAATATTGCATATTGCACTTCTTGGTGCCACAAATTTCGAAATTCTTTTTGGGGCTGGTCTTGCAATTTATTTTATGAGCCATTTTATCATTAATATTGGTATGAATATTGGTATCATGCCGGTAACTGGTATAACACTACCATTTATGAGTTATGGAGGGTCTCATTTGTTGACAGAGTTTATTGGACTTGGAATTTTGATGGGAATGAATCGTTACCGCCGAGTGGCACACCGCGACGATATGCGCAATGAGTTTCTTGGTATATAATACCAAGACAGCTTTTTGCTGTTCGGTTTTTGCTTTTAGCTAACACCAAACAGCAAAAAGCAAACAGCTGTTATGATTATAATCGATGGAAGGAAAATTAAAAATGACATTCTTGAAGACTTAAAGAAAGAAGTTGAGCTTCTTCCTTTTCCCCCATTATTCTGTGATATTTTAGTAGGAGATGACGCTGTTTCTTCTTCTTATGTTCGTATCAAGAGTAAGGCTGCCGAATCAGTTGGAATAAAGTTTAGGGCTGTAAATTTTCCTCATAATGTTAGTACCGAAGAACTGGTTAATGAAATTGAGAACCTCAATAGAGTCCCTCATATATGTGGGATAATTGTTCAACTCCCATTACCGGCTGAGATAAATACTCAAAGAGTTCTAGATGCCATTTCTCCAAATCTTGATGTTGATTGCCTTGGATCATATAATAGTGAAAATTTTTATAATAATAAAGGTGGAGTTGGGTATCCGACAGCTCTTGCTTGTATGTATCTTCTCGACTCGCTTGGTTTAGATTTAAAAGATAAAAATATTGTAGTTATAGGAAGGGGGAAACTTGTTGGTTTACCTGTGGCCCATCTATTGAAGTCTCGAGGACTCAATGTAACCGTTGTTCATAGTCAGACAGAAGATTCTCATTCTATAATAGCAAATGCTGATGTCATTATTTCCGCAACAGGCCGAGGTAAGTTTATAACAGGGGAAATGATAAAAGAAGATGTGGTCATCATTGACGCTGGAACATCCGAAGAAAATGGTGCAGTTGTGGGAGATGTAGAAGCAGATTCTGTTATTAGAAAGGCCTCATACTTGACTCCTTCACCAGGAGGGGTTGGGCCTGTTACTGTAGCAATATTGTTATCGAATGTTCTTAGTGAAGCAAAACGTCGTGTAAAAATTTTACAAGATAATTTAAATAAATCAAATGAATAATTTAATTTTTTTTAGTTTATATAGTCTATCTCACCAATCACCATTGTTTGATAGTTTAATAGTTTTTTGTGCAAATTATCTTATTTACATAATAGTTATTATTGTTGGGTTTTTTGTTATTATTAAGAATAGTGACCAACTTTTTGACTGGCGAAAACCTTTTGCTGAACTCAAATTAAAATTTAACAATTTGGTATTTATTTTCACTCCAGTTGTACTTGCTTGGATTTCAGTTTCAATTGTTAAAAATATTTTTCAGTTTCCTCGACCATTTGTATTTTTTGCAGATCGTGTGATTCCGCTTTTTTCTCAGAGTGTTACGGACTACTCTTTTCCATCAGGTCATTCGACATTTATAGCTGCACTTGCTATTTCAGTATTTTTTGTAAATAAAAAGCTTGGTATCACATGTATAATCATAGCTTTGGCTGTTGGAATTTCTCGTATTATCGCCGGTGTCCATTTTCCGATAGATATATTAGCAGGGTATATCTTCGGAATTGTTATTGCTTTCATTTTTAAGTATATATTTAAAAGAAGTAGAGGGTAGAGTTTAGCTTGCTATTTTAGACAAAACGCTATAAAATAGGCTTATTATGTGGAAAACAAGAATTACAGCATTACTTATCTTATTATTAGGCGCAGGTATAGGTTTTTTCGTTTATAAGTCAGAAATTAATCATAGACAATTAGTAGTCAAGAATACAACGGCTGAGACAAAATCGGCTCCGAGTGGAATTGCAAAATTCCCATTCAAGCTTGGACTTGATCTTTCCGGTGGAACACACTTGGTATATCGAGCAGATGTTTCTGATATTTCTACGAGTGAAATTAAAGACTCAATGAGTTCTCTACGTGATGTCATAGAGAGACGGGTGAATGTCTTTGGGGTTTCTGAACCAAGTATACAAGTTCAAGATGGTGGTTTTTCAAATCAAGGTGAACAACGTTTAATCGTTGATCTTCCCGGTGTTACAGATGTAGCAAAAGCAGTAGAAATGATTGGTCAGACTCCAGTTTTGGATTTTCGTACAGAGAATCCTGTAAAAGATGCTCCACAACAAGCTGTAGTTGGTAAAGATGGCAATGTTACTATTGATCCATACGCTTCCAAATATGTGAAAACAGAATTAACTGGTCGCTTCTTAGATAAGGCTATCTTAGAATTTGATCAATCAACAGGTGAGCCAAAGGTTGGATTACAGTTTGATGCTGAGGGTTCAGCTCTTTTTGAAAAAATCACAGGAGAAAATGTTGGTAAAACTGTAGCCATCTTCCTCGATGGTCAACCTATTTCTATTCCAGTTGTTAATGAAGCTATCTCTGGTGGTAAAGCTCAGATTTCTGGTAATTTTAAAGCGGTTGAGGCCAAGCTACTTGTTGGACGTTTGAATTCTGGAGCACTTCCTGTCCCCATAGAACTCATCTCAACAGAGACAATTGGTCCGTCACTCGGAGCACAAGCAACATCGGCTGGAGTTAAAGCAGCTCTTATCGGCTTCCTTGCTATTGCACTTTTTTTGATCATCTGGTATCGCTTACCTGGACTCATCGCAACTGTGGCACTTACTATGTATATCATCATAATGCTAGCAATATTCAAGACTCTTCCTGTGACACTGACTGCAGCTGGGATTGCTGGATTCATCATCTCTCTCGGTATCGCTGTCGATGCCAATGTCCTCATCTTTGAACGTATAAAAGAAGAGTTACGAGGAGGGAGCGATGTCACTGATTCGATGCATCATGGTTTCAAGCGTGCATGGCTTTCTGTTCGTGATTCCAATATTTCAAGTATTATTACAGCTATTATGCTCTATTGGTTTGGAACAACTCTCATCAAAGGGTTTGCACTCGTATTTTTAATCGGTGTTTTAGTTTCAATGATTTCAGCAATCTCAATCACACGATTGTTCCTATACACTTTAAACATCAAAAAGACGAGTGGATTCACCAACTTCTTATTCGGGTCGGGCTTTAGTAGCGCTGCAAAGCAAGTTATAAAATCATAATTATATGTTCATCATTAAATATAAAAAAGTTTTTGTTTTAATTTCCGTTTTCTTAGTTGTTTTATCTGTTTCTGCTATTTTATTTTTCGGTTTAAATTTTGGAATTGATTTTAAGGGTGGAGCTCTTACGGAGGTAGAGTATACAACTCTTCGCCCAGAGCAATCAGCGATTGAAACTATTTTGAAAGAGCAACCTGTTGGCCAAGCGATTACTCAACCGATTGGAGTCATGGGGTATAGTATTAAAACTCGCAATCTATCAATTGCAGAAAAAGATTCTATGATCTCAGCTCTAGGAGCAGATGCAAAAGAAAAGAGTTTCACTTCTATTGGACCATCTGTCGGTGCCGAGCTTGTTCGTAAATCTGTTATTTCATTTATTCTAGTATCTCTCGGAATTATTTTTTGGATTGCATATTCTTTCAGAAAAGTTTCTAAGCCAGTTTCTTCTTGGAGGTATGGATTTATCGCTATTCTTTCTTTAATCCATGATATTATAATCCCAATAGGAGTATTTGCTGTTCTATCACATATTTATGGGGTTGAAGTAGATACATTATTTATTGTTGCTGTGTTAACTATTCTCGGACTTTCAGTTTCAGATACAATTGTTGTCTTTGATAGAATTCGTGAAAATATTCGCATAGGACACTTTAAGACATTTGATGAAACAGTAGGCAGAAGTCTAGACCAAGTCTATACTCGTTCTATAGCAACTTCATCAACTGTCATAATGGCACTTCTATCTCTAGTATTCTTTGGACCTACAAGTACAAAAGTCTTTGCTCTGATGCTAACAGCAGGGATGTTCTTTGGAACATATTCATCTATATTCCTCGCCAGTCCACTTCTGGTTTTCGTTAATAATTGGCAATCTAAGAAATAGTATAAGATTTTTTAAAAAATTTACAAATACACCACCGACTTTGTCGGCGGTGTATTTGTGGTATAATAGATAAATATCGTAATTATCAATTTATTATTTAATTTTTAAAAAAGTTATGTCAATTTTATATATCGTTATAGCAGTAGTAGTAGCATTAGTTTTATACCTCGTTGTTAAATACAATGGTTTTATTACTTTGAAGAATCGTGCTCAAGAAGCATGGGCAGATATTGATGTTCAACTCAAGCGTCGTTATGATCTGATTCCAAATCTAGTAAATACAGTAAAGGGGTATGCATCTCATGAATCAGGTACATTTGAGAAAATAACAGAAGCTCGTTCTCGTGCTATGCAAGCAGGAACTCTAGCTGAAAAAGGGGAAGCAGAAAATATGCTAACTGGAACCCTTAAATCTTTATTTGCTATTTCAGAAGCTTATCCTGACTTGAAAGCAAACACAAACTTTATGCAACTTCAATCAGAATTGTCAGATACAGAAAATAAAATCATGGCTTCACGTCGTTTCTATAATGGTAATGTTCGTGATTTCAATACAGGAGTTCAAATGTTTCCAGGAAATATTATCGCAGGTATGTTTAAGTTTACAGCACTTGAATTCTTTGAACTTGAACAAGATAGTGTTGAGAAGAATCCAGTTGAAGTTAAATTTTAATAATTAATCAGATTTTTCGGGAGAAGGTCTTGCCTTTAGATAACCCAAGGCAAGACCTTAAAGAGAAAAATTTTAAAATATATGGCATACATAATAATAGCAGCGGTAGCAGTATTTTTACTTTCTGGAATACGAGTTGTAAAACAATACGAGAGAGGAGTTATATTTTTCTTAGGTAAGTGTAATGGTGTTCGTGGCCCAGGACTTATATATGTTGTTCCTATACTTGAGAGGATGACTGTTATTATGATGAGAACAGTTACAATGGAAATCCCTTCACAGAAAATAATCACCAAAGATAATGTTTCTATTGATATCGCAGCCGTAGCTTACTATCATATTACAGACCCAGAGAAAGCAGTTATCGCTATTGAGAATGTTTATAATGCAGTTAAACAGATAAGTCAAACAACAGTTAGAAATGTTGTTGGGCAATTTCAACTCGACCAATTACTTTCTCAGACAAGCGCTATCAATGTACAGATTAAAGATGTTATTGATTCTCACACTGGTCCTTGGGGAGCTGAAGTCACAGCTGTTGAGATCAAAGATATTTTCTTGCCTGATAATATGCAACGTGCTATGGCCAAAGAAGCCGAAGCCGAGCGTGAGCGTCGTGCAAAAATCGTGGCAGCAGAAGGGGAATTCCAAGCAGCTCAGAAGCTAGGTGAAGCAGCGGACGTCATTGCAAGTCATCCTGTAGCACTTCAACTACGCACACTTCAGACTATGGCAGAGATTTCTGTTGAGAAGAATTCAACCATAATCTTCCCAGCACAGTTTATGACAACAGTTGCAGAAGCAGTAAAAATGATAAAAGGAGATGGAATGAAATAATTAATAATTAATAATTAAAAATGGAAGATAAAAAATATTTTGGTTCAAAATTTTATAGTTCACGGATAAATACAGCTCTTTTATTTATTTTAATCATATTAATGATAATCGCACTTCGATTTATGTATAAAAATCAGGAGACTTATTTACCTTTCCCTCCAGAAACTAAATCATGGAATGATGCAGAGAATAAAGCAGCGGATGAATATAAAGAAAAAGTCTTAGATAGAATTTCTGGAAACAAAGATGATTTGATTTCTTTTTCAATTTCTCCAGATTCAAAAGTTAAAGGTATTATTTCTTATAGCGGAGTTGTAAAGGGTGGTTATTTTTTTGAAGGAAATATTCTAGTTAATGTGTTAGATGGAAACAAAAAAGTTATTTTAAAAGGTCATGGAACAGCTACTGGTGATTGGATGACAGATAAAACAGTTGATTTTGAGGGTAATATTGATTTTACAAATCTTAAAAAAGGTCAAGCTTATATAGAGATACAAAATGATGACCCTTCAGATGGTGAAGGTGGTCCGGCAAAGAAGATATTTATTCCTATTATTATAGAGTAAAATATTAACAAGTGAATATTTTAAACATAAAATTTATAAAGATTTTTAAAAGAATATTTATATTCAGTATATTTTTTGTTTTTTGTTTATTTTCAGCTAAGTATTCCTATGCATCTGAATCTATCAAAAATTTTGATGTTGTAATAAAGGTTAATCCAGATTCTTCGATATTTGTTACTGAAAATATAAAATATGATTTTGGTGACATGGAAAAACATGGTATTTATAGAAATATTCCTATTAAATATAAGAACAACAATTACAGTAAATCAATAGATTTAAACATTGAAAGTGTTACAAGAGATGGACTTAATGAAAATTATACTGATAGTAATAGTGCTTTAAATAAAGATATTAAAATAGGTAGTATAAATAAAACAATTAGAGGGGAGCATCTATATATTATTACTTATAAAGTAAATGGGGCTATTGGATATTTCGATAATTATGATGAAATATACTGGAATGTAACAGGCAATTCATGGGAAGTTCCAATTGAGAATAGTTCTGTAAAAGTAGAATTGCCAAATAGTGGAGATATTTCTGTGCGAAATATTTGCTATATTGGGGTATATGGTTCAAAAGAAAGTTGTAAGATTACTACTTTAAGTAATTCTGTTCATGGAGATTCTGGGAGAAGACTAGAATCAAGTGAAGGAATGACGATGGCTGTTGGTTTTAAAAAGGGGATAGTCTATCAACCAACTATAATCGAAAAAATAATTAAAATTATTTTAAATAATATAATTTTAATATTACCAGTTTTTGTATTTTTGGTAATGTTTTTTATATGGAGAAAATATGGTAAAGATCCAAAAGGATATAGTACTATAATAGCTCAGTATGAGCCACCAAAAGGACTGAATCCTATAATGATTGGAGCCCTTGCTGATGAAGGCGCTAGTTTTAAGCATATTACAGCAGGGCTTATCTATTTAGCAGAACAAGGGTATTTAAAAATAAGTAAACTTTATAAATCTTCAATTTTTGGTAAAAATGATTATGAAATAGAACTTATTAAGGATGATTTTTCTATACTTTCTAAAATTGAAAAAAGTATATTAAATTTATTTTTTTCGGTTTTAGAAAGTGGAGAAAAAGTAAAAATATCAGACTTTAAAAAAGATATATTTTTTCCTGAAAATCTACAATCTGTAATAAGTGAAATATCTAAAGAATTAGTTACTCAAGGTTTTTTTGAAAAAGATCCAAAGAGAAATAACTTTATTTATTTTGTTTTACCATTTTTTGTGATTTCATTTATGGCTTCCTTTTATAATAACTTAACTATTGTAACCACTATTTCAATTTTTTTATCATTTTTAGTTTTTATCTTTTTTAGTTATTTAATGAAAAAGAAAACTAAAATAGGATCTGAAACTAGAGATTATATTTTGGGATTTAAAGATTTTTTGTCTGTAACTGAAAAAGATAGATTAAAGTTTCATAATTCTCCAGATAAAAAACCTGAGCAATTTATGAAATTTTTGCCTTATGCTATTGCTTTAGGAGTAGAAAAAGAATGGGCGAAACAGTTTGAAGGAATTTATATACCAGAAGAATCTTGGTATGTTGGTAGTATGACCGGGGCTTTTGTTGCTACAGATTTTATATCTGATATCTCTGGAGTTTCAGAATCATTTAGTTCATTTTCTAGTGGAGGTTCTGGTTCGGGTGGTGGAGGTGGCTCTGGTGGTGGAGGTGGAGGAGGGGGAGGAGGAAGTTGGTAAATAAATATAAATCTAATATACTAACCTATATGGCAACACTTTATACACAACAAACAAAGAATGTAGAAAAAACATGGTTACTCATGAGTAGCTTCTTGGTCATAGTTATAGGTCTCGGTTATGTTTTTTCAAGAGTTTATGGTAATCCTAATATTCTTTATTTTTTTGTAATATTTTCAATTATTATGAATATAGTTAGTTATTGGTATTCTGACAAGATAGCCTTATCTATGGCTGGTGCTAAACCTGCTACCCGTGAAGAGTATTTTGATTTCTATACCATAGTTGAGAACTTAGCGATAACAGCAGGACTTCCAATGCCTAAAATTTTTGTTATTGAGGATCCAGCACCAAATGCTTTTGCTACAGGGCGTGATAAAGATCACGCAGTTATAGCTGTGACAAGAGGATTACTTTCTATTATGACCAAGCCTGAACTCGAAGGAGTGGTGGCTCATGAGATGAGTCATATCGGTAATAGAGATATGTTAGTCTCGACTGTTGCAGTTGTTCTCGTCGGATTTGTTGCTATTGTTTCTGATATTATGATTCGTATGTCTTTCTTTGGTGGAAGACGTGACGACAGAGAGGGGAATGGTGTATTTATGATTATTGGTATTGTTGTGGCGATTTTGGCACCTATTGCTGCGACTCTCATACAGCTTGCTATCTCTCGTAAGCGAGAGTACCTAGCAGATGCTTCCGGTTCACTGCTTACTCGTTATCCAGAAGGACTCGCTTCGGCCCTAGAGAAGATTGGTAGATATAATCAGCCAATGATTCATAAATCCTCAGCGATAGCTCATCTGTACATTAGCAATCCACTTGGTGGTAAAAAAATCAGTGGATTATTCTCAACTCATCCTCCAGTAGAAGAGAGAATAAAAATTCTAAGATCAATGTAAAATTTCTATATTTACAACTCATGAATCCTTCATTTATATATGGTTTAATAAAAATGAAAGTTCTTGTATTGGTAAAAAGTTAAATTTTTAGTATGATAGACTCGGATGTTCTTTGAGAAAACATGGGTTTATATTTATAAACAACCCATGTACTCCTAAATCCTACTTAGTTTCGGCTTTGTGGGTTTTAGGTTTGGAGAGGTCGCATAGTGGTCTAGTGCACCGCCTTGGAAAGGCGGCAAGG
>JBBQGX010000024.1:0-11280 GCA_038323465.1 Minisyncoccia bacterium
AAGCGCTTGCTTCCTATTGGCTTCTTTATTAAGTTTGCTTTTTCTGTACTCATATGTACAGAATAACATAACTCTAATATTTTTGCAAACATTATTTTTTATACCCCATTCACTGCATGATTCGTTGCATAAAGCACAAACGGATGCAACAAACGAATCCTTGCCAAACTTTAAATACTACGCTATCATTGTTTATATAAATAAATTGAAATTTATTATATGAAAAAGATAGAGATAAAAACAAAAGAAGTATATTCAAAAGACGAGATGAAAAGATATCTTGGTTCTTTACATGAAAATTATATGGGTAAGTTAGATGTGTTAGCAGAAGGAATAAAAATAATAAGCAAAAAACAAGATCAACATACTAAAATATTAGATTCACATACAGAAATATTAGATCAACATACTAAAATATTAGATTCACACACAGAAATGATTGGTGTTTTGATGGAGGATGTATCTATATTAAAAGAAGATGTTTCAATATTAAAAGAAGATATGCAAATAGTTAAAAAAGAAATTAAGAAAAAAGTTGACTATGATGAATTTATATCTTTGGTTCAAAGGGTAAGCAAAATTGAAGCAAAAATTTAATTTATAAACTAAACACAAAAACCACTCCGATTTTAATCAGAGCGGTTTTTATTTTGTCACCATTATTCTGCCGGCTAGTTTTTATCTAATATCATAATTCCGATTTACTCGGAAAGAGGAGAGAGAATTCTTTGATTAAATCACAGTGCGATTTAATCTATAATGATGTGTCCAAAAACTAACCGACATAATAATAGTGACAAGATTATTCAATATTAAATTTTTCTCTCCCAAAAATTTAATATTATTTTTAATCCCAATGAATTCACAAACCAAATGGCTAAAAATGTTTTATGAATTCAATAAGGATGCCGAATTTTTGCAAAGCAAAAATTCGGCAAATTTAATTTAACCCTAACCCTGTTTGAAACAACACCATATTCAGCTACTGTGTTGTCTCTTATCCCCGTAGCTCGGGGAAATTCTTTACAAAAAAGCAGTTTTAGCTTAAGTAACAGGTGGCTCTGGTATAATGTTTGAAAAATAGTTCAAACAATTAGTAAGAATCTTGTATGCCCCTTCCCAGTTAGTATTATATATTTCATTATTCCAGGATCCATTATCCTCATCCCATATTTCTTCAAATGGTGTACCCTTCGTATCCATAGGAGACTCTCTATAATTCATCAGCATAACCTCTGCCTTATTTAGAGAATTAAAATACAGGTCTAATCCGCACATTATATCTTCATTATTAATAAAAATATAATAACTAATTATAAAAATATAATTAGGAATATCGAGGTCATCATTATCCATAATAAAACCCTCTATTTCTTCTCTCGTAGAGCGTATTTTTATTTCATCATCTTTCTTAATCTTTTTAAACAAAGAAAGCCACGCATCAAACCTCTCTTGATACAAAGTTTGACCATTTATCACTTCATTTTCTTTTGCTACTTCTGGAATACTCTTTTTCGTTTTCATTTTTTTTAGTTTTAAGTTGTTTATAATATTTTATTAAGTTATCTTTATTATCCTAATATAGAAGAATAAAGATAACTTAATAAAAATCAATTTAAAACCAAATTTTTTAAAGAACTATTTATTACTATCAACCCACGAATTTTAAACTCATGAATTGAATAATAATGGGAAGAAATTTCTTCCCAAGATTTAGTTAGTAAGGCTCTGCTTCCTCTAGGCTCACAACGTTGCATGTGACGCAATCAGTTCATTTTGGAAAGATTTGAACAACTTCTATTACTCTAGTGTTTAAAGACTACTATTATTCATCTTATTTCACCTATTCTTCTCACGGAGTAACGTGAGTCTTAAAAGTACACCGATCTATGCGAGTCTTGTCACAACTCTGATATCAAGCATATCTTCCGATATTTCTTGATTCACAGCTGTACCACCTTGACTACGGTCTGACATACCCTGCTTGATAGCAAAGCAAATCATACTTTCACCAACCTCAAGTCCAGTGAAGAGTTTGTTTGGAGCAAGAACTGCTCCTTTTTTCTCCACAACTTCCTTTGTTGAAGGATGGCCTACATAATGAGGGATTCTTGTGATATCTGGACAGACATCAAGACGACCCACACTATACGTTCCGTCCTTTGGAAGGATGGTTGTACTTGTGATAGCTATAATTTTCATTATATTGAATTTTATAGTTAATACTCCCTTACTTATATCTCGAGGCATCAGTATCCCCGTCTCCTATTTTAAATCAGTGAGAATGATTTTAGGAAAAGAAAAATTCATTATATTTTTTTACAAATATTTTTAGAAAATCATCTGTAACAAAATCAGAATTAAAGAATTCTTTTATGTCTTCAGTCTTTTGATTTTCAATCATAGACATAAAGACTTTTTTGATTTCCTTAACTGTGAATTTTTCTTTTAATATCATCTTAGCTTCTTTGGCTTCAACAAAGCGCCCCTCTTCCAAATAAGTAGGAAGGAACCATCTTGCAAGATCTGGGTTATTTTTATCAACCATAGATATGGCTTGTGAAATATACCCTTTTGATTGCTCAGAATATTTCCTTAAACAATTTTTAAGGAATATTTCCTTAAATTTTTCATTATCAGGGAAATTATCAATGATGTTTAAGGCAACATTATGGTTGAATCTCTTGTTACCATTCATGGTAACCATGATTAATGTTGCCTCTTCTTGTTTTACTTTGATTCTTCCTATTGTTTCAAGGATAAAATTAAATTTTTCCCAGAATAAACCATAACAAGAATACATAGTTATAAACTCAAAAATAAATAACTCTGTAAAAATTTCTTTTGGGAAAGAATTACCCTCAGAAATTCTATCAAAAATACTAATTGGTTTCATTTTGTTTAAGCTTTAAGTTATAAAATTTCAATAAATTTTGTAATTCATAAAAAGACTTACCCCCAAAATTTCTATTTTTGAGAAAATCTCCTTCGTAGCTAATAATTCCTAATAAATCCTTAATTCCTATATCTCCTAATATTTTAAGGAGCCTTGGAGACAAGCCCAACTCTTCCAATGGAATTGTTAGATTTTTAAATTTACCAGAAGTATTAATAACTTCTTCTAAGAATTTAACCTTATTCTCTAATTTTTCAATAAAAGAAAAAAAGTCCGTGATTTTATTAACATCAGAATAATTCTTTTTATTAAACATCTTGATAAAAAGAATTATTTCATTAATTTTAGAACTAAAACTCTCAGATACTCGTCTTAGACTATAGTCTATACTAGTCATACTGTACCCAGTTTCACTGGATATTTCACTGATAGTCTTTCTTTCTAAAAAGTATTTTTTTGAAATTACTTTACGTGGTGAATTTTCTTTGTATAACAAAGAAATAACCAACAAAAAAATACCATTTAATAAATCTTCAAACTTATAAACTCTTTTAGCTTTCATTTTTTTAGTTTTAATTGGTTAATATTTTTCTAAACACCTAAATGTACAGAAAAATATTAACCAAAAACAAAATGAATTATTTTTAAAGAACAATGTTTTTACCTCTATGAAATCAGAAAGTATTTCTGGTTTCAATTGAAGTCCCAAATGTTTTATTTTAAACATTTGGGATTTAATTTTTGTGGTATCTTGTCTCGTCTTTTCCACTATTAACGCTCATGCTTTTTTCTTTTTTATAGAAGAAAGTTAGAGAATAAACTTCTACCTTTATCTTTTTACTTATCGAGAGAAGTAAAGGCCCCATAACTCCCGCGTAATGAGTGATTTAATTTGTTCACCCTAGAGTCTTTTTCTAGAAAAAAGCTCCTGTGACCCCTATCAAACCATATCTCTCATTACTTTGACATTTTTATAAATTTGTCAGATAATTTTTTTGTTGTTATCCCATCATCTAAGAAAATTTCTTTTCTGTGCAATAATTCCGTCTCGATCCTAATAATAATTTCATGAGCTTGATCAAGAAGGTCTGCATTTTCTTTGAATTTTGGTGTATGAATTAGCATTTTATATGCTGACAACTTATTTTTTAATACTTTACTATCAGAGATAGCAAGATTTGATGCCCATAATTCAGTTGTGTCCATTTTGTTTAGTTTTAGTTGGTTAATATTTTTCTAAACACCTAAATGTACAGAAAAATATTAACCAACTACAAAATGAATTATTTTTAAAGAACAATATTCAAACATCTAGGAAACCAGAAAATATTTCTGATCTCCAGTGATGTCCCAAGTATTTTCAATTTATTTAAATACTTGGGGCGAAATTAATACTCGTGGTGTAAGTTAGTCTCGTCTTTTCCACTATTAACGCTCATGCTTTTAATTCGATAAAAGTTAGAGAATAAACCCGTGTGCTACAAACCCTAAGTTCATAGTATTGAAAATAGAATCCTAAGATTCCAACATTTCAATATAGTCAAGCCACGTCATAATGACGCCGTTGACTACCACATAGCAATTTCTTGTAGCCATGTTTTAGTTTGAACTTTACTGTCACACAAATTGATGACAAAATACTCATTCTTACTTAAAACTAAAATTAAAGAAAAAAATTAATAATTAATTATTCTATTTTCTCCAAAACATGGCAAATTATTTTAAATTCATTGACTAAAAATTAATATACTCTATTAAGAATTACTTCCATTTTTATTAGATTAAAACTTACGCGATCACACTCAATAGGTGATTCTCCTAACAATTCTACTATTACAGTAGAAGTTCCATAGTTTTTATCATACTCTGAGCGAATCAACTTTACTTTTTCAATCTTAATTATTGTTTCCATTTAGTTTTATTTTTTAGATTTGAATTTATTTAAATGAACTGTTTTAACTCTCTTGTGGATAGTATAGCATGTGCTAGAGATAATGTCAAGCTCATGTGATAATGATAATATAATATAATAAAATATATTGATAAATAAGAATATTTTAAATATATGTTTTGTCATATTTGCGTGAAAATAATGAATATGTTATACTTTAAGCAGTTATTAATTTACTTTAATTAAATCTATGAATCAAAACACTGATGAAAAAATTTTAATAGAAGCAGGTCTATCTGAAGAACAGTCAGCTATATATAGTGCACTATTAGACAAAGGCCCTATGAAAGCGGGCCCAATCTCCTCTTGGGCAGGTTTAAAAAGGGGGCTTGTATATAAAGTCCTTGATCAACTTGAAAATATGGGTCTAGTAAATAAAAAAGGGGGTGAGGGCACTGTTGCTGTATTTTCCCCTTCTCATCCGAACCGTCTTGCTGAAATAATGGAGCAAAAAGAAAAATCATTCGCTTTAGCAAAGGAGACAATAATGTTTTCACTTGGAAATCTTTCTTCTAAATTCAATCTCCTATCTGGTAAACCAAACGTACAATTCTTCGAAGGGAGAGAAGGAATTTCTAAAGTAATAAAAGATAGTTATACATCTAAAACTGAGATACTAACTTATAATGACAGTGAGGCCATGCATAAATATTACCCAGATATAAATAAAGAAAATGTTCTAGCTCGTAAGAATGCTCACATAAAGAAAAGACTAATATCTGTAGATACACCTTTTGTTCGAGAAATTACTAAAAATGATGACCCGGAAATTACAGAGAGGCGGGTATTGTCTAATGTTTCTAATTTTATCACCACAATGCAAATATATGATGATAAAATTACATACATTACTCTTGAGCCAAATAGAGCTATAGGAATAATAATAGAAGACAAAGCAATATATGCTATGCAAAAAATAATCTTCGAAAACATGTGGCAAATGGCTAAGCCGCTAAAATAATTTTTTTAGGAATTCGTATTTCATATTTAATTTCTCCATTTTTATCAATTTCAGAGATTTGAAAACCTAATCTTTCATAATAAGGTAATATGCCTTTATTCCCGGTATGAACATGACCATAGATATCATGACCACGATCTTTAATTTTTTCTATAACTGCTGGGAAAAATTCGCTACCAAGACTAGCTCCTTTAATCTCCGATTCAACATTTAATGACTCTATATACAAATCTCCATTTTGATCTGGCGTAGATGAACAAAAAGCTACAATTTCTCCTTTGTGTTTTAAAACATAAAATTCAGAAAATTGATTACGTATAGTTTCGAAAAATTCTTTTTTACGTTTTTCTATTTTATATTCATCTTTAATGAAAGGCCTATTAGCTTTAGTTATATCCCAAAGCTCATTTGCCGTTTTATCTTTTTCTTCTTGAGACATAATTACAATTTCTGTATCTTTAAAATCTTCCAGGCGAACCTTATTTCCAGAATCTTTAAGTCTTTTATATGTATCTGCATAAAGCAATACCGTCGTCTTGTATCTTTCCAAGTCTTTCAATAATACATCTGCACTATTTTCTTTTTTATCATAAAAGGAAGTTAATAATTTTTGTGCTCTTACAAGCATGGACTCTCTAATATTATTAATTTCATTTTGTAAATTATCTGATTGTTTACCAATAGATAATTCTTCTATTACCTTCTGTGTATCATCTGCAACATCAATAATCTCTCCATATTTTGCAAAAACCTTTCTGGCTATTTCTTCTGGTAATTTTTCTCCATCTCCAAGAGCGAATATTTTATTCCACATTTCTTCTCCACCTTGTTCAATAGAAAGAAAAGTTCGAATTCCATCTTTACTAAAGGTTTTTCCAAAATCAACAATTTTACTTGTATCCTTAACTTTTGTTAAAGCATCTGCAAGTTGTAACTGGTCTTTCCATGAATAATTATTTGCAGCCAACCCTGTTTCTGACATAAAAGAACGAAAATTACCTAATACATAAGATATGTCAGACAATAGAGAGATCCTCTTATTATAGTCTTTATCTGATTCATTATTATTTTGTTTTATATAATTAGCTGTTTCGTATGGGACCAACTTGAAATCAGCCATTCCGGCAGTAATATGATTATTGGTATTTATATCTACAGATTTACCCTCTTTAATCCTCCTTTCCAGCATCTCTTTTTTCTTCTCTTCGTATTGTTCTTTTGTTATAAGTGGGAATGTATAGAGAATAATTTTTCTACCATGAATAGTATCAGTTACCATAGCAGTGTTGTTATCAAGTAAAGAAACTCGGACTGTATTGTGATTAATTTTTTCTTGTGTACCAATGAATTTATCTCTTCCTAAATAATAATTAGCTGACCCAACATCGTTTGATAAGAATACACTAGGGTTGGACGGCGATAGTTTCCTTTCATGAGGACCTTTAATATCATAGATAGATGTTCCTTCTTTAATTCTTCTATTAAAATCATCCGCTTTATAAAACCCAGATTTATAAACATAGGGAGCAAGAGATTCTATTGTAAATGAGTCTTGTTCTTTTTTAGAGATATTTTTAGAACTTTCCCTTAAAGAAAATAATCTATGCATTTCAAAAACATCTCTTACCGAAAAAGGAATAAATTTATTTTCTGATTTATTAAAATAAACAAGCTCACCAGAATCATTTCTTTGTATCTTTTTTTCTATTCTTTTATTTAATAAATACAAATCACCATAAGTAAGTTTTTCTCCGTTTGATAATTTAAATTCTTTCTTGTATTTATCGTTTTTTTTAAAAAATCTAAAATTTATTTCAAAATATTCAATAATTTTTTCTACTTCTTTTTGATCTTTCTCATTTGCTAAAATTGCCTCTACTGAAGGAATAGGTATGGGTGTTATTTCTTGAAAATATTCTTGATTTTTTTCTTTTTTTTCCGCTTGTATTTTTTTATAATCAATATATTCTGGACTATATTCTTTTCTGTACCCATTTTTTCTAAAATTAGAAACATGTTGATAAGAAAAGTTAAACTTTTCTGCCAAATCTTTATTCGACATTTTTAATTCATCTTCAGTGAGTGGAATATTAACATATCTATCTCCCATAAAAAATTCGTTTTCAAGATTATTAGTTTTATCAAGATGTTTATAACTATTAGGAGTAGAATATCCACTTTTTAAAATGCCATAAGCACCAGAATATCCGACCCCAAATTTTTTTGCTATATCTTTTACAGACATTTTTAATTCATCTTCAGTGAGTGGAATCCTCATAAATCTATCTCTTTTATCTAAAAAGGGTTGCGGATCTTCTTTGTTGTTTACTACACTTAAAATGGGATCTAATTTATCATCCTTATCATTTTTTGTAGTCAAAACTGAATCTTGAGAACTTTGTTTAATCTGCTCCATTTTCATACCTCTATTCTACCAAATTTTAAGGCAAAACCCCAAAATTCTTGACTTATTTATTTAAATCAGAGATATCCATATACGATCCATATATACACCTATATTATGAGCAAAGATAACAATAAATTAGATTTGCTATTATAGTAGCATTTATAGTATAATAAATGATGTCGTAATAGCATTTATTAGAAAATTACATTTTATGCATATATTTCAACGTGAAATCAAAAGACAAATAGAAGAAAAGCTCTTTAAAGGGAAGGTTATTATACTTTATGGGCCAAGACAAGTAGGTAAAACGACACTAGTTAAAGAAATTATTAAATCTTTTCCAGATAGCAGATATATCTCATGCGATGAACTTGATGTTCAAGAAATGCTTGTTCCAAATTCTCATGAACAATTAAAATCATATATAGGAAATCATAAAATTGTTATTTTAGATGAGGCACAAAAAATCGAAAATATTGGAACTGTCCTTAAAATACTGGTAGATTTTTATCCTGAAATGCAAGTCATAGCTACTGGGTCTTCGTCTTTTGATCTTGCAAACAAAGTTGGAGAACCACTCGTAGGAAGAAATTATACTTTCTATCTTTACCCTCTTAGTGTAAAAGAAGTCCCAGAATTTTCAAATAGAGATTCTTTACGCAGAATACTTGATGATTACATGATTTATGGATCTTATCCTGGAATTGTTTTAGAAAACACGGCTGACAAAAAAGAGTCCCTAGACTTGCTTATAAAAAATTACCTGTATAAAGATATTCTTTCTTATAATGGAATAAAGAGACCAATTATATTGCAAAAACTACTAAAACTCCTCGCTTATCAACTTGGAAATGAAATATCCTATAACAAAATAGCTGACACACTTTCTGTAAACAGAGCCACAGTAGAATCATACATATCTATTCTCGAACAATCATTTATCATTTTTACACTCCCTGCTTTTCATAAAAACAAGAGGACTGAGGTAAAACGTTTTAATAAAATATATTTTTGGGATACAGGTATAAGAAATGCACTAATAGGAAACTTTGACCAGCTTGATATTCGTGCAGATAAAGGAGCTGTCTTTGAAAATTTTTTCATCTCTGAACGATTAAAACAAAAAGCATACGAAAAACTTTCATTTAACCCATACTTTTGGAGAACTATCGAAGGACAAGAAATTGATTTTGTTGAAGAATACAACGAAGAAAAAGTCAAAGGATATGAATGTAAATGGAATGTATCTATCGCTCCCGTCCCTCCTCAATGGAAAAAACTTCATCCAAAGGCGACATTTGAGATTGTAACAAAAAATAATGTTTTAGATTATTTGGGTTTATAACGAAATATAGACAAAACTTCATTTTTAGAGTATTATGAGTTTATCGAATTTTAAAAGTTTTTATTTACATGTTCGCTTTTTTAATGCAGTCACGACATCTATTTTATTTATGAACCTTATGCTTACGCTCGAATTCCGTTCTAAAACAATCATACATGCTCGATTTTAAACCCACAAAAAGTGGAGTTTCTACTGTGTTTATAGGCAGACATTAGTCGCTTATGAGTTTAATAACAATAATGATTATATCTGGAGTAGTAGCCCTAGTAATAGGTGCTGGTATCGGATATTATTTGCGTCTCATTGTCTCACTTGGACAGAAAGGTTCTATGGAACTTGAAATCAAGAAGGTAATGTTATCAGCAAAAGAAGATGCCCAAAAGGTCATCGACGAAGCAAAGAAGAAAGGTGAAGCCCATCTGGCCGAAGTTAACAAAGAAACAAAGGTCAAAGAAGAAGAATGGAAGCACACAGAGAATCGTTTAATCAAAAAAGATGAGCTTCTGGATGCTCGTCAGACCGAGATAGACAAGGAGGTGGAGAAGATAAAAGTAAAGGTTGAGGAAGTAAAGAAAATCAAAGAGAGGGTTGATGGCATGGAAGCAGAAAAAGAAAAAGAACTTGAAAAAGTTGCTCGTCTTTCAACAGATGAAGCCAAGGAAATACTTTTCAAAGATATTGAGGTTAAATATGAGGAAGATTTGCTTGTTCGTATGCAAAAGATGGAAACATCAAATGCTGAAAAGCTTGATCGCAGAGCAAAAGATATTCTCTCTACAAGTATTAATCGTCTAGCTTCTTCTACTGCTTCCGAAATGATGACAACATCAGTAAATATCCCAAATGATGATATTAAAGGAAAAATAATCGGTAAAGAAGGCCGAAATATTCGTGCTTTTGAAAAAGCATCTGGAGTAGAACTCATTATTGATGAGACACCTGGCGCCATCGTCATCTCATCATTTGATCCAGTCCGCAGACAAGTCGCTCGTTTGGCACTTGAGAACCTTATTCTAGATGGAAGAATCCAGCCAGCAAAGATTGAAGAAGTTGTTGCAAAAGCACAAGAAGATATAAATAAAATAATCAAAGACAAAGGAGATCAAGCTGTGTATGAATGTGGAATATTTAATCTTGACCCTCGTATTAGTGCCATTGTAGGACGTCTATATTTCCGTACATCATATGGACAGAATGTTCTCCAGCACTCTATAGAGATGGCTCACATAGCAGGAATGCTCGCAGAGGAGCTCGGTGCTGATGTTCAGATAGCCAAAGCAGGTGCACTTGTGCACGATATAGGTAAAGCTCTCGATCACGAAGTCCAAGGTACACATATAGATATAGGTATCAGAATCCTTCAGAAATTTAAGGCTGACCCAAGGATAATCACAGCCATGAAGAGTCATCACGATGATACACCTCATGAATCTATCGAATCTGTAATAGTTCAAACAGCTGACCATATATCAGGTGGACGCCCAGGAGCAAGACGTGATAGTGTAGAGAACTATATCAAGCGTTTGCAAGAGCTTGAAGCGCTAGCAACAAGCTTTGAAGGGGTAGAAAAGTCTTATGCCCTATCAGCAGGACGTGAAATACGTATATTTGTTAATACTGATAAAGTTGGTGACGTAGGAGCAAAAGAAATGGCTCGTGAAATAGCAAAGAAAATCGAACAAGAGCTCACTTATCCAGGAGAAATACGAGTTACTGTGAT
>JBBQGX010000025.1:0-10779 GCA_038323465.1 Minisyncoccia bacterium
CTTTGTTAACTTAATATTATCAACGGAAGCAACACTAAATACATGTCCAGCCTCATTTCTACTAAGAATTGAAATTTTATATTCTCCTTCTTGATTTAAGGGAGCAATGTATTCTATCTCTTTCTTTATAAGAGAATTGGAGGTTAAAGTTAGAGATTCATCATATATTTTTTCATCAATAACATATTGACTTTTATTTATTTCTTTTATTAGTCTAACACTATACATTACTCCAGCTTGGACATCCCCTTCATTTGAAAGACCAAATGAAATATTAAATTTATTATTTTCTTGAGAAATAATTTTTGCATCTAAGACACCAACAGCTGAGATCAATGGGCCTTTTGTTGAAACACTAATAGTCCCTGCAGCAAATACTTGAATCGAAAATGCTAGTGAAAACAAAACAAAGAAACCGATAAATATTTTTTGAATTTTCATATTGATAAAATTAATTAGTAATAATAATAAACTAACCCGTTTGAAGTTACTTGTAGCTAAATTATAACACAATACTATAAAAAATTGAAAAGCTATTTACAAAACACCCCTCCGATCATTGTGATCGGAGGGGTGTTTGTTTTACTTTTAATTATTGTTCTATGTATCCAGGGCTGAGCTTGTCGACAATGACTCTTGAAGACTTTGTGGACGGTGTTCCGAATTCATCTTTACAAACAACTGTATAATTTGTATCTCTCTTTAATGATAAAGATATGTAAGGAGATGAAGGGTTTAATTCCTTTCCACAAGAACCCTTATTGCCTTTTGTATCCTCAAAAATACAAGAGCAGGTTTTAGAATTTGCATTGGAAGTCCAAATCACGTTGACTCTTGATTCATATGGGATGAGCCCATTATCTGGAACAATATTTCCATTTCTTTTAACTGTCAAACTCAAAACTTTGGGACAATTATCGACAGTATAAGTTATCTCTGTTTGTTGTCCATAGAAATCATCGGCACAGCCTGTAGCAGGCATACGAGTCTTTTGATTGACACAAGAGCGATTTTGTTTTCCACCACTACTTGGACAATTATCTCTGATTGTCCAAGGGGTCCAGACACTTGCATCTGCGTTGGGATCTGTCACATTAATTGTGGTCCAAGAACCACAATTATTATCTTCACCACTTTCACCGTTTGCCAATTTTTCTGTAATATAACCCGTAGCATCTACGATATTTTTTTTATCAGCACAAAAACGAACGTAGTATGTGCCCACATCGAATTTTTTAACATAAGAAGCATCGTCCGATTTCCCTGATCCCAAAGCCGACATCATGATATCAGTTGCCTCACTACTTATAACCCTGTTTCCGTTTGGAAGAGTTGAAACTTGAAATAAATTATAAAAAGAGGCTCCAGTTCCAACGTTTCCATTGTTTGTAATTTTCGAGGTAAAAGTTGTATCTTGATCAGCTTTTGTAGTCGTAGGAGTAGTAGCAGAAGCAACCAAGTCAATATAGGAAGGAAGCGCTACACATATTTTCTTTGAATCATCCCATTTTGCCCTATTTGGATCACAATTGGCCGTTGCGGTGGCTAGAGCTAAATGTAAAGCCCCAGAATTGTAATCATTATAAAGATAAAATTCTCGTGTCGCTAGAGCATTAGATATTTTCGTTATTGGATAGGTTGTAGTCCCTGTATTTTTTGTTTTATTAATAGAAATATGATCAAAAGTTGTAACATCAGACTTATGATTAGCTGAATTAATTGTATCCCATACTACAGTAGAATCGCAGTGATTACTATCTGGACCGATTAGACAATTAGAAGCAGTAATCGTGCCCGAAGGATCTCCTGATGATGATTCACATTTTTCATTTGTTGCATTCCAAGTTGTATCAGCACTACAAACAGTGACTGTTGCAATAGCTGGATCGCTATCGCCATTTTTCCCAGTACAAATAAGTTTATAAGTATAAACTCTTGCAGTATTTAGTGGACCAACAGGTTCTGTCCCGCCAGCGATAGATTTTGGTCCTGACCAATCACCAGTTGCAGTACAAGAAGATGCTGGAGCATTACCTATACTCCAAGTCAGACTTGGTTTTAACCCGATAGCTCCTCCTGTTGGTTTTGCAATTAAATCAACACGTGGAACAAGTTTTACTAATACATTAATCCAAGGAGTGCAGTTACTTTTATCGGACTCATCTGATTCGGTTACTCTTTCTATTTTTTGATCAGTACAAACTCGATAAGAAGAGGTATCTCCATTTCCTCCATAAATAAAATTACCTCCACCATTTATTATTTGAGAACCACCTGGATTTATTCTATCTATCACAAATGGAGCTCTACCACCAAAACTAATACCATTACTCTTTTCAAAAGAATTAACGAGAGGGACGCCTCGTAATTCTACGTCTGTTGTTCTAGTTCCTTTTCCGTCTGCCAAGGTTGCGCTTTGTAATCGATTAGATATAGGAGCAAATGCAACGGCTTTTCCAATATTTTTAATAAGGCCTGAAAAATAATAATGGCCATATTTATCGGTAGTTGGGTCTGGGTCTGAAAGAGTGAAGATAAGATCTGGGAGTCCAGTTTTAATTTCTAAATCTTGACTACTATATCCTACTTCCCCATTCACATTTGTAGCATAGCCACGAATATAATAAGTGGTATTTAGTGCCAACCCTGTCATTTGCTCACCAGGGGCACCTTGTCCAGTAGGTAAATAATTAGAGCCATAACCATGAGTTGTTTTTGTAGAAAGGTCAATCATCGGACTAGTTGAAGTACTCCAAACAATACCTGATCCAGAAATAGCTACTCCGTTGGCCCAAATGGCAGGACTAGATATACTTGCCGAATCTCCAGAAATACTTTTTAGAGTAACATCACCAACTGTTGGAAGTGATATAGCACTCACAAATGAAACATTACCCAAAAAAGCTAGAAGAAAAACAAAGATTGAGAACAAAAATATTTTTTTAATTTTCATATTAATAGATGATGTGACTAATTATAATTATGTTTTTATTATAACAAAGTTGACTTTAAATTCCTACTGTTATACCATATTATATGTATCAGCCTGTCCTCGAACCGGGCTTTTATTTTACCAAAATTCGGGTAAATCTCGTTTTTTAGTAACACAATTTAATCTGCCTTTTCGGCAGATAAATTAACAATTTAATAAAAAACGGATTCTGCTTTTTAATTAATAATTATTAATCAGTAATTCGTAATTATGTTTATGTTAGACCTCAAAACAATGAAGTCTGCACTTGAACAGCTTGAACAAGAGCGCAAGATTCCTCGAGAGAAGATTATTGACGCTATCGAGCAAGCTCTAGCTGCAGCTTACAAGAAAGATTACGGTAAAAAAGGCCAGATTATTAGAGCCAAAATAGATATTGAGACGGGTGTGATGGAATTTTCTCAAATCAAAATAGTTGTCGATGACACTCTAGTCCGAATGACAAAAGAAGATGATGAGGAAGAAATAGCCGAGGATGATGAACGTGTTCGTTTCAACGAAGAACATCATATCTTACTCGCCGATGCTAAAAAGATTAAAAATGGGGTTAAAATTGAAGATGAAATATCATTTCCCCTTGAAAATAAAGATGATTATGGACGTATCGCTGCTCAGACTGCTAAACAAGTTATCATCCAAAAGATTCGTGAAGCAGAACGTGGAGCGATAGTTGATGAATACGGAAGTAAAGAAGGTGAAATCATAAACGGAATTATTCAAAAAATTGAAAGAGGTATCGTTTATATAGATTTCAATCGTGCAACTGGAATAATCTTACCTGAAGAGCAAATTCCTGGAGAATTCTACCGCCGTGGAGAGAGAATCAAAGCTTATCTTTACTCAGTCGAGGAAACACCTCGTGGAATAAATCTAAAGCTCTCTCGCACTCACCCACAACTTATAGAAGAACTCTTTGCTATGGAAGCGCCAGAAATCGCTAGTGGTGTAGTTGAGATAAAAGCAATCGCTCGTGAAGCAGGAAGTCGTTCAAAGATTGCTGTTTATTCCAATGATGAACACGTAGATCCAGTCGGATCTTGCGTCGGCCAAAAAGGAGTTCGTGTTACTACTGTTATGAGTGAATTAAATGGTGAGAAGATAGATATCATCCCTTGGTCTTCTGATCCTGCGACTTATATCGCAAGCGCAATCTCTCCTGCCAATGTTATAGATATCCAAGTACATGATCAAGAACACAAAGCTGTCGTTGAAGTTGCTACAGATCAACTCTCACTAGCTATTGGTAAAGGTGGACAAAATGTTCGACTCGCTGCTAAACTTACAGGATGGAGAATAGATATTAAAGGTATGGAAGCAGATAAAGTTGTAACAAACGAAGAAGAAAGTGGTGATATGTTAGAAGGTGGTATCGTTGATGATGGAACAAATTAGAAATTAAAGTTAATGTGTCGTAACGAAGTAGAATCATAAGAATTTTTATCAGCGTAGGGCCCCTATGGGGTAAAGCTGTAAAAATTCTTATGATTCTACGAAGTTTATTAATTAATTAAAAAATATATGAATCCATTTATTATTTTTGCTCTCGTTTCTTCAGTTATTGCAATAGTTTACGGTTTGTTTTTAATCAAAGTTGTCATGGCAAAAGGTGCTGGTGATGAGAAGATGAAAGCGATAGCCACTGCTATCCAGCAAGGTGCTAGTGCGTATCTTAATCGTCAATATAAAACAATCGGCATGATTGCAGTTGTCTTATTCCTTATCATTGGTTTTGTTCCAGCTCTCGGCTGGATGATGGCCTTCTCATTTATTTTCGGAGCTATTCTTTCAGCTCTGGCTGGATACATCGGTATGAATGTTTCAGTTCGTGCCAATGTTCGCACAACAGAAGAAGCCAAGAAGGGACTTAAAGAAGCTCTTTCTCTTGCTTTCAAAGGTGGAACAGTTACAGGACTTCTCGTTGTTGGTCTTGCTCTACTTGGAGTGACAGTATTCTATATTATCGCCACAAAAATAGTTGGCGATGATGCTGTTCGCTCACTTATCGGTCTATCGTTCGGAGCAAGTTTGATTTCAGTTTTTGCTCGACTTGGTGGTGGGATATTTACAAAAGCAGCAGATGTCGGAGCTGACCTCGTAGGAAAAGTTGAAGCTGGTATTCCAGAAGATGACCCTCGCAACCCTGCAGTTATCGCTGATAACGTCGGGGACAATGTCGGTGACTGTGCTGGTATGGCCGCTGACTTATTTGAAACATACGCTGTCACATCCGTCGCTACTATGCTTCTCGGTTCACTTGTCTTTTCAGGATTTAACAATGCCATCATCTATCCTCTAGCACTCGGTGGGGTTGCAATATTCTCTTCTATTATCGGTACTTGGTTTGTAAAACTTGGAAAAAATAATAATATCATGGGTGCTCTCTACAAAGGTCTCATCGCTTCTGGTATTCTTTCTGCAATTGCTTTTTATCCAATCACAAAATGGTTAATGGCGGGTCAATCAGTTTATACGGTCAACTCACTCTATGGTAGTGCTATCGTTGGAATAATTGTCACGGCTTTAATTGTTGTTATTACAGAATATTATACTTCAACAAAATACAGCCCGGTGAAATCAATCGCCGCTGCTTCAGTTTCTGGACACGGCACAAATGTTATCCAAGGTTTAGCAATCTCAATGAAGTCTACCGCTCTTCCACTATTTTCAATAGTAGTTGGAATCTTGGCTTCGTATCATTTTGCTGGACTCTATGGTGTAGCGGTTGCTGCTATGTCGATGCTTTCATTTACGGGTATCATCGTCGCTATTGATTCATTTGGTCCTATTACAGACAATGCTGGAGGTATTGCTGAAATGGCAGGACTTCCGGAGTCGGTTCGTAATGTGACAGACCCACTTGATGCTGTTGGTAATACAACAAAAGCTGTGACAAAAGGTTACGCTATTGGTTCTGCAGGACTTGCAGCATTAGTTCTCTTTACATCATTTACTCAAGAGTTTGCAAACCTAGGACATTTCTTAAAATTTGATTTGAGTAATCCATTGGTTATCGCCGGTCTATTGATTGGAGGACTTCTACCTTACTACTTCTCTGCACTTTGCATGGAAGCAGTTGGAAAAGCTGCCGGAAAAGTTGTCGAAGAAGTTCGTCGACAATTCCGCGAAATCAAAGGCATCATGGATGGCACAGGTAAACCTGACTATGCAACATGTGTAGATATTGTCACAACGGGTGCTATCAAACAAATGATACTTCCTGCACTTATCGCAGTTCTTTCTCCAATCCTTGTCGGATTTATCCTTGGACCTGAAGCGCTCGGTGGACTCCTCGTCGGTTCAATCATCACAGGAATATTCCTAGCAATCTCAATGACATCAGGTGGTGGTGCATGGGACAATGCAAAGAAATATATTGAGCTTGGAAACTTTGGCGGAAAAGGAAGTGATGCTCACAAAGCAGCAGTTACAGGTGACACAGTCGGTGATCCTTATAAAGACACCGCAGGTCCAGCCATCAACCCAATGATTAAAATCTTAAACATCATTGCTCTCATCATTGTCCCTCTACTAGTTTCATTTTGGTTTTAGTTGCTCGGGAAAAGGTCTTTCCTTTATAGAGCCCAAGGTAAGACCTTAAAGAGAGCAAATATAACTAATCATTAAGAAATCCCTCAGAATATTCTGCGGGATTTCTTAATGGTAATAATATATTAATAATAATAATTAATTTTTAGAAAATAAACTTTCATCAATAGTAAGTTCTTTTCTACTTAGCAACTCTCCCTCTATTCTAAACAAAACTTCCTTTCCATGATCATCTCCATGGAAATTTTTATAAGCGATATATGCTTGTTTAAGTTTGTTGGTATCAATCTTAGAAAGATTCCCATATTTATAATCAATTTTATCTTCCATAATCTCTGTATTATTCACCCCCTCCATTTTTGGCTCTCCCATAAATTGATTCGCCTTCTGCGAGATTATTTTTAATACCTTCATTTTACCCCCCCATAGACCCTCTGTCAAATTCCCGTACTAACCCATAAAATATGTCACTACGTTTTTAATAAAGTACTCACAGTATATATAGCAATCTTGTTTAATAATAAACTCACAATATATAGCACTCCTATTTTAATAAAATAACCATAATATACCCATAACATACCCATAGCATATCTCTACTTATATATCCACATAAAAATAAAATACATCTAACTCACTTTACGCGATAGCAAAAAAATAGTTAGAATGCTATAATACTTATATGACATTAGGAGAAGAAATATTAGAAATTTTAAATACGAAAAAATTTTATTATAAAGGAATACCAATGAATGCATTTTTTCTTCCAGTTTTTGATGGAAGAAAGAGGCAGTCAGTTAGGAATGAATTCAATAGACTTTACATAAAAGGATATATAGATAAAAGGACTGGGTATTTTTATATCAATAAAGAAGGTAAAACTTTTTTAGAATATTATAAACAATTAAGAAACTTTAGGGGTGTTGGGAATATTGGTCCTAAAAATTTATTATTAATTTATGATATCCCTGAAGATAAAAAACGTGAACGTGAGTGGTTTCGTCGTAATTTAATAAAACTTGGTTTTATTATGATACAAAAAAGTGTTTGGGTTGGTCCATCCCCTTTGCCTAAAGAATTTATCGATTACACAAAATCAATCGGACTGAAAGATTTAATTAAAACTTTTAAACTCACAAAAGGATATGAAAAAAAATAAGCTAACTCAGTTCTAACTCATTTTGTGCTATCGCGTAAAAATAGTTATATTTCAAATTTAAATAATAAACTAATTAAAAACTAAAACTACAAGATAAAAAGAATCTGCCCCCGAAGCTTCGCTTCGGGGGCAGATTTGATTTACTTAACTTTTACACAAACGTAACTATTGGAAACTTTTTTCTAAACAAAATGATAGCAAACACAATGAGAATAATGATTATCCAAATTGGATGAATTGGAGAAAAAATTACAACCATTTCCCAAATACTTACCCAGTTTACATTGATGTATCCATCTACTGTTTCAATATTATTTGTAAACTTATTGTCTTGTTTATTTAAATTAGTTAAATTACTATTTTGATTGTTTATTAAATTGTCGAGATTTTGATTTTTTATTTGGAAATTTTTATTTTCTTCACTTAGCTTTTGTTTTTGAAATTTTTGTTGGTCTACGAGCAGAGACTCTCTTGAATACAAAGACAATATAATCGAGTTTTTGTCCGGATTTTCAATTTCTATCCTCACTTTTGCAAGATCAGATTCAATCTTCGCTAATTCTTTATTTATAGAATTAACTGTTTTTGTGTGATCAACCAAAAGATCAGTTTTTTGAATTATTAAACTCTCCAATGATTGTGCTGTATTAGTGGTCTCTTCTTCTATCCCCTGCTTTTGCCCAAGTAAGTTTTGAGACGAGACACTTTCTGTATATAATTTTTTATGAGTTATAGATTCTATCTCATCTTTGAACGCATCAAACTTACTTTTAGCAACAATAAAACGAACATAGCCGTATTTTTCTGAACTACTATAATTATCAATTCTGCCGTCAGCACCTTTAACGATATTTTTTACTTCTTTTACAACCTCCTCGACATCTCTAGTTTTTATTGTGGCGTTATAATTAATTTTCATAAATTCTCTTGTGTCAGAGATTGAAGGGTTTTGTTCTTGATATCTGTAACTATCCTCATGATAAGGCATAGATGTACCATTGATGCTTTTACTATTACTTTCATAAGGAAAACTGGTTGGTACAATATAATCTGTATTCATACTTCCGATACTAAACCTATTTTTTATTAACTCTAACCCCGTCCAACAGACAAACAAAATAACTAGAACAATTATCCAGATAAATTTCTTCTTGGAAATTGTTACGACTCTCCTTGCTACTGTTTCTACTTTTTTATTTTCTTCCATATATTTGTTCCGTAAATTTGGTTTGATAACCATTTTACGAGATTAATTATGATTAATAATTTATAAAACTAATGTGTCATTTACTTTTAACATTATACAACTTCTTGTTTCTAAGGTCTATTTAGGTTATTTTGACAAAAATGACTTTGCCATATAAACTAGGGACATTATGATAAAAACAACAATTAAAAAATTAGAAAAAAGTGAGGTTGAGATTACTGGTGTTTTGCCAGTTGCCGAGTTTGAAATATATGAAGGTAAAGCGCTTGAGAGAATAGGAGAGAGGATGGAACTACCGGGATTCCGTAAGGGTAAAGCCCCAGCCAATATTATCAAAGATAGTGTGCAGGAAATGGCCCTCCTCGAAGAGATGGCAGAACTTGCTCTCTATGATGCTTATCAGAAAATATTAGAAGATGACAAGATAGATGCTATCGGTCGCCCACAGATTGCTATCACAAAGATTGCAAAGGGTTCAGATTTAGAATTTAAAATTACTACAGCAGTACTTCCTGAGATGAATCTTGGTGATTATAAAAAGATTGCCGCAAAATACAACAAAGATGAGCAATATAAAAAAGAAATAATTGTTGAAGAAAAAGATATTGAAAAAGTTATTCTTGATTTACGAAAGATGCGAGCAGAACAATCACGCCCTGTTCATGAACATGTTGAAGGAGAAGATGAGGCAGAACATGCAAAAGCTCACTCTGAAATTCCAGAGAGTGAGTACCCAGAATTCAATGATGAATTTGTGAAAAGTTTCGGTCCATTCGAAGGAGTTGAAGCATTTAAAGAAAAGATTCTAGGTAATTTGAAAATAGAAAAAGAAACTGAACAGAAAGATAAACTACGTTTAGTGATAGTAGAAGATCTTGTGAAACAAACAGAGGGAGAGATTCCGGAAATATTAATTGAAAGTGAAACAGACAAGATGTTGTACCGTCTTCAGGCAGATGTAACCAACATGGGATTTGAATTCAAGGATTATCTGACTCAAATTGGAAAAACAGAACAAGACTTGAGAAGTGAGTGGAGAGCAGATGCAGAGAAACGTGCGAAACTTCAAATGATTATCCATACTATATCGGAAAAGGAAAATCTAAAAGCATCAGATGAAGAAATAGAAAAAGAAGTTACACAAATCACAACCATGTACAAAGATGCCGACCCCGCCCGCGCCCGCGCCTACGTGGAACAAATGTTAGAGAATGAAAAAGTTTTCGCATTTCTTGAGAAACAGTAGGAATTAGGTTCTAGTAACTAGCTTCTAGTGAATAGTAAAATAAATACAAAGAGGGTTTGGCTACGCCAAACCCTCTTTGTATTTATTTTAAAAGAAACACCAATATGCTATTATGTGTATGTTATCAGTAATTTTTCTAGTCACTATGAACTAGTCACTAGAACCTAACCATTATGCTTATACCAACAGTTATAGAAAAATCACAATTCGGAGAGAGAGCTTACGATATATATTCTCGTCTTTTAAACGATAGAATTATTTTCCTTGGAGGTCCTATCGATGACCACGTTGCGAACCTCATCATCGCACAGCTTCTCTTTCTTGACCATGAAGATGGAAAGAAAGATATCAGTCTTTACATCAACTCCCCTGGTGGCTCAGTCACAGCCGGACTTGCAATTATAGACACGATGAATTTTATCAAGGCTGATGTCTCTACTATCTGCGTAGGTATCGCTGCGTCGATGGGAGCTCTTATTCTTTCTTCTGGTAAAAAAGGCAAGAGATTTTCATTATCAAATTCTGAAGTTATGATTCACCAAGTTATGGGGGGCACAGAAGGACAAGCAAGTGATATCGCTATCAATGCCAAGCACATCCTTCGAACCAAAGACACTCTAAACAAAATA
>JBBQGX010000026.1:0-10300 GCA_038323465.1 Minisyncoccia bacterium
GAATATTTCCGTGATCAAGAGAACAAAGATGTGTTATTCTTCATCGATAATATTTTCCGCTTTACACAAGCTGGATCTGAGGTTTCAGCTCTCTTGGGCCGTATTCCTTCTGCTGTGGGATACCAGCCAACTCTTTCAACAGAGATGGGAAACTTACAAGAAAGAATTACTTCGACAGATAAAGGTTCTGTTACTTCAGTGCAAGCAGTTTATGTGCCAGCCGATGACCTTACTGACCCAGCTCCAGCGACAACATTCTCTCACCTTGACTCTACTGTCGTTCTCAACCGTTCACTTTCAGAAATCGGTATTTATCCAGCGGTTGATCCACTTGACTCTTCATCGACAATTCTTGACCCACATATCGTAGGTAAAGATCACTATGAAGTCGCTCGTGAAGTGCAACGTGTTCTACAGCGTTATAAAGATTTACAAGATATCATTGCTATCTTAGGTATGGAAGAATTATCAGATAGTGATAAAGAGCTAGTATCACGTGCTCGTAAGATTCAGAAATTCCTTTCACAACCATTCTTTGTGGCTGAACAGTTTACAGGAAGTGCTGGTCAATACGTACCACTATCTGAAACAATCCGTTCATTCAAAGAAATTCTAGAAGGTAAACATGATGATAAATCAGAAGGGGACTTTTATATGAGAGGAGCGATCTAATTACCAATTAATAATTACTAATTACCAATGAGCAAATTATTAAATTTAAAAATCGTCACGCCAGAGAAACTAATTCTTGAAGAATTAGTTGAATCTGTTACTATTCCAACTACAGAAGGAGAGATCACCATCTTGCCTATGCATGTGCCCCTTATTGCCGGACTTGCCTCTGGTGATATTGTTGCTCGAGTAGGAGGAGAAGAAATACCTATGGCTGTCGTTGGTGGATTTATAGAAGTTAAAAATGGTAAAGAAGGTCAAACAGAAGTAGCAGTTCTTGCTGATTTTGCTGAACATGTAGGAGATATAACTGATGAAGCTGTTGCAAAAGCTATTACTAAAGCAGAGGAACTCAAAAAACAAGCAGAAAATAATGAGGTTATCGACTTTGAACACTTTGAGTCAGAACTTGAAAGATCTCTAAATCGTATCAAAATCGCAGACAAATGGAAAACAAGAAAATATAGAAGGTAAGAAAAATCCTTCACCTGCATATGTAAGTGAAGGATTTTTTAATTTCTATTAAAAAATAATCACTAGAACCTTATCTTATACTGCTTCTACTGGTACGACATCTATATGTTCTTTATTTCCTATTTTCTTATAAGTATTATAAACAAATAGGAAAGTTATAAAAGAAATTATTCCTGCAAATACAAATGGTAAACTATCATTTATTCCATAAACGATACCCCCAATCAATGGACCTAAGATCATTGATAGAGACATCAAAGAAGCCAAGATGCCCATCATCTCACCTTGTTTATTTTTATCTGCAAAACCAATTATCTGACTACTCATGACAACTCGTAACGTTGATTGACCAAAGGCTGTAACAACCAATCCAAACAGAAAGGCAAATTTATAATGAAGAGCCATAACAAGATAACCAAAAGCAAAAGGAACAAAAATCCAAACCATCAAAAATGATTCTTTAAAATACCTGAGCCATACTTTACGCAAGAAAAATGCTTGATTAATAGAAATAATAACTCCAACAAAAGCCATCACAAATCCTGAAGCGATGACCGTCCAAGAAAATATTTTTGTAATATACAAAGCAAAAATTGATTGATTTAGAGATATAGCAATACCAAACAACAACCAAGCCAGATATAGTGGTAAAACAATTTTATTTTTGAAAGATTTTATTATTGGAGTAAATGGATTTATAGAAATTCTATCGTTACTTCTATTGTGATTTGTTTCTGGTAGAAAGAAATAGGCTAAAATAGTATTTATAGTAGCCATAATACCAACAGCAATAAAAGGTAATCTCATACTAAAAGACGATAGCAATCCACCTATAAGCGGCCCTAAAATAAATCCTATTCCAAAGATAGCCCCAATCAAGCCAAGGTTTTTTGTTCGTTCCTTATCATCTTTTGCAATATCAATTAAATAATTTTGAGCAGTTGAAATATTACCAGCAGCTGAACCATCAATAATTCTTCCTAAGAAAAGTCCAAAAAGTGATTTTGAAAAAGCAAAAATAATCCAACCTATAGCACTAGAAGCTAGACTTATAATTAAAACTGGTCTCCGGCCTTTTCTGTCTGATATCGCTCCCAGTATTGGAGCACTAAAAAATGCAAATAGGGAGAAGATAGCAAAAAGAGCAGTCACCATAAAATCTGAGGCTCCAAATGATTCAACGTAGTACGGCAAAATAGGAACGATAAGTCCTATCCCAAGAACATCTAAAAAGACAGTTGCAAGTATTATGATTTTAGGTGAGAATTTTGTTTTTTTAATATTTTCTGACATCCCTATAATTTAGCATATTTTTAAATTTACTTATATTATAATCCTCCAAAAAAATTCTAGCAAGATCATATATATTATTGCAATATAATAATAATATATATATAATATATATATTAAAAGTAATTTAAAATAAATTTATGGCAAAAGGAACAGGTGCTCGTAAAGAAGTTAAAAAACCAAAGAAAATCGTAAAGAAATAATCTTCACAAAATCTCTATAATAAAATTATAGAGATTTTGTTTTAGGTTTTATTTGAACCTTTAAAAAATGATTTGAAGTATAAAGGTAATTTATATACATCTATTAATAACCCAAAAATTGCTTAGTTTTTTTGATTAAAAGTTATATAATATAGTTATATGAAGATCTCAATCATAGGAGCCTCGGGATTTGTAGGAAGAAATCTAATTTCTTCATTACTTTCAAGTACAAATCACGACATAATCGCCATAGCCCTTGATACAAACAAGATTGAAGTTGATGAAAAATATAAAAATAGAATTAAATTAATAAACACTGATATTTTAGATTCTACCCAAATCAAAATCGCCCTTATTGGTTCTGAAGTTTCTTTTTATTTAATTCACATGTTAAATCAAAATGGAAAATTTTATGACAGAGAAACAGAGGCGGCAGAGATAGTTGGTAAAGCTCTATTTGAAACCAAAGTTAAAAAAGTCATTTATATGAGTGGACTAGGTAATGATAAAGATGTACTTTCAGAACATCTTGCAAGTCGCCACAATACAGGGAGAATATTAAGCAAGTATTTACCTACAATTGAATTTCGGGCTTCTATGATTATAGGAGCAGGAAGCGCGTCTTATGAAATAGCTAGAAATATTATAAATAAGGCTCCTGTTATTCTTGTCCCTAAAAAATCAATAACTAAAACTCAACCAATAGGAATTAATGATATCCTATCGTATTTAATATCTGCGATATCTTTATCTCCAGAGGATCATATGATTATAGAAATTGGCGGACCTAAAATAATGTCTTATGTAGAATTTTTAGAAAAAATTAATACTTTTAATAAAAGAAACGTAACTATAATCAGAATTCCATTTTTACCAGAAATTATGGCCGGCTGGTTTCTGAACTTTTTTACAAATAAGTACCAAGCAAGAATTGGTAAAAATATGATAAAAAGTTTTCAAAATGAAATGATTGTCACCAATAATAAAGCAAAAGAGTTATTCCCCGATATTACACCTAAACCAATAGAAGATTCATTTATATAGTTATAAATACTCATATTTAATTCGCTTTTTTTGATTTTTTGTGTTATTGTAGTAATTTATGTCACATGGTGAAGTAGTAGTAAGATTTGAAAAAATCTTTTTTGAATATGGGCACAATAAACCAATCCTCGATGGGGTTGATTTTTCTATAAGACGTGGAATGAAAGTAACAGTTATGGGACAAAATGGTGCTGGCAAAAGTACTATATTTGGACTCATCACTGGAGCTCTCACTCCTGAGGACGGAGTTATAAACCTTGCACAACGTACGACTATTGCACTATCTCGCCAAGTAATCCCTCGAGACGAACTCGAACTGACTGTCCGCGAATTTTTTGAAAAATGTTTTAAAAATAAAGTTTACAATATTGACCCTAGAATAAATGACGTTCTTGAAATAGTAAATTTAAGGGGCCACGACAAGGTTCACGAAAGGATAATCAAAACTTTCTCAGGAGGTCAACAAGCGAGATTACTCTTAGCCTCGGCTCTTATCCAAGAACCTGATATACTTCTTCTCGATGAACCAACCAACAATTTAGACAAAGCAGGGATCGCTCACTTAACAGATTTCTTAGTGAGATACAAAAAGACAGTAATTGTCATTTCCCATGATGCCCACTTCCTAAATGCCTTTACTGATGCTGTCTTATATCTTGATGTCTTCACTCGTAAAGTTGAGCAATACGTCGGTAACTATACAGATGTCCGAGATCAAATCGCTGCTCGAATGGAACGGGAAAATAGAAAGAACGCACTTCTTTCAAAAGAAATTCAAGCTAAAAAAGATCAAGCCAATGCTTTTGCCATGAAAGGAGGAAACCTCCGAGCTGTCGCTAAACGTATGCGAGACCTAGCTGAAGAACTCGAAGATGAAAAAGTCGATGTTCGTAAAGAAGATAAGACTATCAAGAACTTCACAATTCCATTCCAAGAAGACATGACAGGAGATATCTTGGTCTTAACAGCTGTCTCAATTCTTAAAAAACAAATACCAACAACAAGAAAAGTAAATCTAAAACTTCGAAAGAATAAACATTTACTACTCTCGGGCCCAAATGGGATAGGTAAAAGTACACTTCTCGAATCTCTTGCTCATGGTAGAGCTATTGGGGGGCTTATAACACATGGGGTGCGGGTTGGTTACTATCGTCAAGATTTTTCCACTCTTGATTTCAACCAAACAGTTTTTGAATCACTCGCTGATGTATCTAGGGAAGTTTATGGAAAAGTTGAGGAAGAAAAACTTCGAGCTATTGCCGCGGGATTTCTAATCGTCGGGGATATGGTTCATACTCGAATTGGAAGTCTCTCCGAAGGTCAAAAGGGATTAGTAGCATTTGCTCGCCTTGTTGTAGAGCGTCCAGGGCTTCTCATCCTCGATGAGCCTACTAACCATATAAACTTTCGTCATTTGCCAGTCATAGCCCGCGCACTTGATGAGTACCAAGGTGCCATGATCCTCGTCTCTCACGTTCCTGAATTTATTGAAAAAATACGAATAGATGAGGTACTTGATTTAGATATGAAATAAAAAACTTATCCAAAGGTAGATCCGGCCAATCATGCAATGGAAATATTGAAAGATATAAATACATAAAAAATAATCTGCTAATTGTATTAGCAGATTATTTCACATTTTTAAAATATTTTTTATTCTTGGAATAAAGACATGATAATAAATATCAAAAATCTTAACCCAAGTTTTAACAGAGAAAAATAAAAGAAAAAAAACAAAAACCACTAAAAAGAAAGTGGTAATCCCAATTAAATAATCAATTAGGATTGAGATAATGGAAATAACTGTCTCCATAATTATAATTTTAAAGGTTATATTTATAATACTTTAAAATAAATAGTCAAGACCGTTATTAGCATAATAATCTAGTATAATAAAAAAATGGATATTTTAGCCCACATGCTTTGGACCAATTATGGATTAAAACCAATTAATGCCAAGAGAAAAGTAAATAAATTAAAAAAAATTAATGTGGGACATTCAATGCTCTGGAGTATCTTCCCCGATCTTTTTGCTTTTGGGATCCCAACGATAATAGCAGTTGTTGCTAGTATATTTTCTAGTAAATTTTCACTAAACACATTCTTTATACACCACACTACACCTAATTTATTTTCTTTAGATTTACCTGCTTATTTATACCAATATAGTCACAGTTTAATTATTTGGATAATAGTATTCGGGATATTATGGATAATCAGAAAAAAACCATACTTAGCTTTATTTGGGTGGCTATTACATATTTGTATTGATATTTTTTCACATGCACCAGATTTTTATCCAACACCTATATTTTTCCCCATCTCAAATATTCACTTTATGCATGGCATTAGATGGAATAATCCATACTTCATGATAATCAACTATTCATTAATAGCTATAGTTGGTGCTTATTTTTATATTATCAAAAGAAAAGAATATGAGTAATTTTAGTCAAAAAGTATTTGATATCGTCAAAAAGATTCCAAAAGGGGAAGTTCTAACATATAAAGAAGTAGCGAAACTTATTGGCAATAAAAAAGCAAGTAGGGCTGTAGGTAATGCTTTACACAAGAATTATGACAAGAATATTCCGTGTCATAGAGTTATCAGATCTGATGGTAAATATGGAGGATACAATAGAGGAAATCTTAAAAAGATTGAAATCCTTAAAAAAGAAGGATATCTCATGAAATAGAAATATAAACATAGATTTATTAAATAAAGGTTATATTATATACATTTATAAAGGACATTACTTATAATGTCCTTTATAAATGTCCTTTATAAGTAATATATATATAAAAGTTAAAAATATATTATTTATAATAAATTTTAGTAAAAAATATAAATTTTAACATTTGACATATATATAAATATGATGTGTTTTTATTTTAAATATTTGACTTTGTCTATATTCAGTATAATCTGTAGAGATAAATGTTCTTGGTTCTAATCTCTATTCAATTATAATTAATTTTAATATCCGCTAATAGGTTACTAAGCTTAGTAGCGTGATACTAATAAATATATGTCTAATAAAAAAAAGAATTTTAGATTTTTGAGTGTCTTGATTTTCGTTTCAGTTTTTATGATTAGTGGAATGTATACAAATTTAATAAATGCACAGGTCTCATCGCAAAATACAATATCAATAGATAATTCTTTTTCATCATATAAAACAATTATCTACTCTATAAATGGTGTCTCTACTGTAACAACAATTATCGGCTGTGCAAAAGGATCAGGAGATATCTATGATATGAATACAGGCAAGATTTGTACGAATGATACAAGCAGACCTCTACTAGTAGGATGTGTAGCAGGTTCAGGTGATGTTTATAATATAAATACTGGTAAAGTCTGTACGAATGATACTAAGACTAAATTAACAAGTTGCCAAGCAGGCTCAAATGATATATATGATATTAATACTGGAAAAATTTGTCCAATTAAAATAGCAATCGCCAATAAAATGAAAAGTGTAGTGACTAATCCTAGTCCAGTGAATATTTTATCTAAAAATTCAAATACATTCCCAATAAATATTGCATCTTCGTCAGTTGATAAAGATGGTGATCTAGCAAAAACAGAAGATGTAAATAATGAGGAAGAAAATATATCAGGAAGAGAAAAGATTGGTAACAGTGTTTCAGCAACGGTAGAAAAAGCAGGATCAATATTTAAAAGCCCAATGTCAATATGGATAATCCTTCTTATAATAATAATATTGGCAGGTGGTGGATACGGGGTTTACAGCTTCAATACATTGAAAGCAAATAAAAAAGATGTTGAAGTTATTGCTGTGAAAAACACCGAAACTCCTATGACTCCAAAGACTAATCCTATAAATGTAGTAAATGAGCAGAAAAATGTGCCAAATAACAACAATAATAGCAATAATAATCCTCAACCAACACCAAACACAAATACAAACAATCAAAACAAACAGTAGTAAATAATAAAAGATATAGAGCTCTTACTAAAAATCTATCGAAGTACGACTTTGGTAGATTTTTAGTATATAAACATGGATGGATTGTATGAGTGTGCATTTGTGCATTTTTTATTTACTTAAGAGAGTTCTTGTTTTTATTGACATAGTTCTGTATGAGCGTATATTTAAAGTACAGGTTATATCTATGAAAAGTCATAGGAATATATTGAGTTTATTTAGGTTATGAAAAACTATGTTTATTTTTTTGTATGAAATTAAAAATTAGGTCGATGTTCGTTTTAATTTCTTAAGAGTGAATTATAAATCATGGTATGGAAAAGTTTATTAATTATTAAAAAATTTAATTTAAAAATAAAAAAATGAAAAAAATACTTTTAAGTTTGGCGGTTATCGCTATTGTTGGTGTCGGTGCAATCGGTGCAACAAAAGCATTCTTTAGTAGTACAGCTAATGCTACAGGTAACGTATTTACAGCAGGTACTCTTAACCTTAGAATAGCGAAAGATAGTGCAGGAACTCCCATCAATGGATGGGAAACTTCTCAAAATGCTTCATGGAATTTCTCAAACATGGCTCCAGGTGGTACACCTAGTGTCTCAAGTGTTTGGTTAAAGAACACTGGTTCTATAGATGGTTCAAGTCTTGGTATCACTGCAGCAAACACAGAGTCACATGGAGGTTTTGAAAAACAAGCTCGTATAACAGAGCTTAGTCTTGGAGGTTCAAATTTACTTACAGGTGGTGCAGGTGCTACTATTGGTGCGTATATTGCTCCTACAACATGTGATGTAACTGTTTCAGGAACAAAGCTTAGTGATGCAACAACAAATTCTGCAAATAATGGAAAAGTAGTTTGTGTTGCTCCTGGTAATTACAATTCAGCATGGGAAATTGTACCAACTATTTCAGTAACATACCCAATGACCATTGTTTCAACCGGTGGTCCATCAGTTACTTCAACAGAACCATTTGATGTTATTGCAAGTAATGTAACAATTAAAGGTTTTAGTATCACTGGTCCAGCTTCTCCTATGGGAGTGTCTATACACGGTGGAGTTAGTAATGTTTCAGTGAAGGATAACAATATCCATGATATTGCTACTTCACTAATTACTGAAAACTATCAAGGTATCTATCTTGAGGGTGCTGCATCATCATCAACTTCAAACTTCACTTTTACTGGTAACACTATTAGTAATATTGGTAATAGCTCTAATGCTAAGTCTAACCAAGCTATTTATATTGGTGACACATTACACAATGGTCCAATCTCTAATGTAACTGTTTCAAATAATATAATTTCAAATGTTCTTTCTCTTAAGGGTGCATATGGATTTGAAGTTAATGAAAAAGGCGGAGTAAGTTCACTTGTAGTTAAGAATAATACAATTTCTAACTTACACGGTGGTTGGTCTACAGCTATTGGTCTTGAAGGAAATACTCCAAGTGCTTCTGTAACTCTTAATGATATTCATGATCTTACAGGTGCATCAACTGGTGTAAGAGTTGAACCACTAAATACTAGTGCAGCATCAATTACAATTAATCAGAATAATTTCACTCCAAACGTAATGCTTGGTGTTAATAATACAACTGGTGTTGATGTAAATGGTCAAAACAACTGGTGGGGTGATTTAATTCCAGCAGATCAAATTTCTGCTAATGTAAATACATTTGGATTCTTAAGTGGTCCTGTTGCTGGTCTTATAAACGGTACTGACCAAAATGGTAACGGTTATGCTGATATGCAAGATCTTCAAATTACTGGACTTTCAAATATTGGTGTAAGTCTAAGTGCGGGTGCAGAAAAGAAACTTACTATGGGAGTTCAACTTGATGGTCCAACTACAGGTGATGCTTTCCAAAGTGCTTCTCTAACAACAAATCTAACGGTAAAACTAACTCAATAGCTTTTATCTTAGTTTGAATGTTTTTTCTCTTGCCGACAAAGTCGGCAAGAGAATAAAGCATTTATTTATGCTTTAATTATGAAAAAAGTTCTTAATACTATTTATTACATAGTTCTTGCCTGTATATCTTTTATAGGAATACTATTAATAATTTCAGTTCTTCCTATTAAAAATAATATAAAATTCCTGACAGTTTTATCTGGTTCAATGGAACCAACAATTCACACTGGAAGTGTTGTGCTTATAAAACCAAACTCTTCTTATAAAATAGGAGAAATAGTAACATTTAGTACAAATAGTAAAAATAATATTCCTACAACTCACAGGATAGTAGAATTAAGAATTCAAGACGGAGAGAATATTTTCAAAACTAAAGGTGACGCGAATGATTCTACTGACACTGAAGAAGTTCTAGAGAAAAATATAGAGGGTAAATTTTATTTTTCAATTCCGTATTTAGGATATATTATAGACTTTGTCAGAAGGCCAATTGGGTTAGCAATAGTTATCCTAATTCCAGCACTATTAATTATTTATGATCAAGTAAAACGAATAACCAAAGAAGTTAAAAAGATGAAAGAAGATAAAAAAGTCGAGATGAATGAAGTAAATAATGATGCAGAAAATAATTAAACAAAGAAATGAAAGTTTTTATTCTAGAAATAATTTCCTAAAGGTTATTTCATTTCTTCTTGTTTTGACACTATGGGTAGGAGTTTCAAATTTGAATGTAACTTATGCATATTTTACT
>JBBQGX010000027.1:0-9891 GCA_038323465.1 Minisyncoccia bacterium
AAATGTTTGAATTACAAGACACCGAAAGAAATGTTTGATATTGAAATGAGTAAATTAAAACAAAAAAATCCACAGTATTGTGGTATTATTAGAGATAGATTATTAATTAATTAGTGTTCGGATTCGGGGGTAGTTGTGCTATAACATAATTAACTATATAATAGCATATATAATATTAAATGTCAAGGTATGCACAGCACTATTATATTAAAAATCTATAAATAAAAAACCGACCCATAAGAGCCGGTTTTTTGTTTATAGATTCTTTAAAATAGATTACCTTTTTTATGGACCAATAAAGAATACATTTTGTCTTCTTCTCCATTGTGTCCATTTAAATTGAAAAATTGAATAGCATCATCAAAATCTTCATGGTTTTTAACAGAATTTATTATAATTGAGGCAAACTCAATATATGAGAAATCATGTTTCCATTCTTCTTTTTCAAAATGCAGTTCAGGCTTATCTACTGATTTCCCAAAAAAATTACCAGTAAGACTAAAAGTACTCATTCTCTTTAAAGATTTAAGTAATAATGGATTATCTGTCTCATTATATTTTTCTGCTGTAACTAGTAATCCATAGCCACCCTTAAATTCATTAATGCTTTCTAAAAAGAAAGAATGTTTTTCTTCTTCAGTTTTTAAGAAAAAACATTCAGCATAACTAAAATTATGAATACTTCTAGCAACCTGAAGTCTTCTTTCGTCACTAAGGATATCACTGCATATTGCTTTTTTTAATTCTTTATCTGATACATAACCCAAGATTTTTAGTTGGTGTAATGTATCAGTATAGGCATAAAACAAAGCTTCATGTTCAGAAAAATTCTTTATGTCTTTAGTTATTTGCCATTTAAACATATAATGACTTTTAAGAATTGGATCATTCTTTTTTCTAATGACACTATCCTTAATTTCCTTTAATAAGGAATCTGAACACATACTTTCAATCAGTTGAGAATTTTTATACCAATGATTGAAATATTTTTCAGGAAAAGAGTAAGAATCATAAGGAAATTCCATAACAGATAATAAATTTTCTGCTGTTTTTTTAATTCCATGATTTATTTCAGATACTTGAATTGCTAATCCAATATATCTATAAATAACTTCAAGTGAACTGTCAGTGTTAGTAATACGATTTAACCTACCAGCTTCTTCAATAATTTCATTTGAAATACTATCTGCTACGTTTTGTAGTTTTTTGTATTTCACAGATGTTTTTGATGAATTTAAGTACTCGGTCATGATTATCGAATCATGACTTTGATCAATAACATGATTAGCATATTGAACAGAATTTTGACAGGCTACAATAGTAACCAAAGCATAGAAGAAAAAGATTTTTTTCATTTTTCATTTTTTTGTGAAATAAATGACAGGTTAAGTGAGGGTAATACCGTCAGTCTCCATGTGATTTATTTCTGGTTTGTAAAATAACATAATTAATTATATGATAGCATATTTATATTAAATTGTCAAGCACAGCGTAGGTACATTTAACCTATAAATATCACAGAACAATCCTTATTAAAAGGTTTAAATTATTGATGTAGACAAAACTACTTTTAAATGAATTCTTTAAATTTTTCAATATCTTGTTTGGAGCCTAAAATATGAATTTGTTCAGGTTCAAATACTGCATATTCATCAAGAATTTTATTTTTATCTTTACTTATCAATTCTCCAAATATACCATCTACACCTTTTTCTATATAATCATCTAATCTCCCGTCAGGAATATCTGTTACTCTACTCATTGAAGATTCTTTAAACAAATTTTTAATATTTATTAAGGCAGATATTATATATGATTCATTATCATTTCCTCTATTTATTGCATACCATTTAGCACCTTTTTCTTCTATCTCAGAAGTAAAATATATACCATTATCTCTTCCACTATTAACATTTTTTGGTTTTTTGAAACACTCAAATTTTATACCAGTACCATGATATACAATATTGTTAATTTTACTCTCTGGAAATATAGTGTCTAAATATTCTGAATATTGTTCTTTGGTGCCAATTTGTAATAACTCTGGATTTTGTTCAAACACAAAATCAACACCTTCTTTAATTTTAGGTTTTTCTATTTTATTTTCTTGGGTTATTTTTGATAATCCTTCCATACTTAGATTATATTTAAACCTTTAATCTCTAGCAAGCAACGTATCTCGTGCTAGCTGTCAATGGCGGATGGAGTGAGATTCGAACTCACGGTTCTTTTTACAGAACGGCGGTTTAGTAAACCGCTGCCTTAAGCCTCTCGGCCATCCATCCAATACTTATCTAACTTTGATTATCTTAACATATTTATGTAATTTATAAAATATCATTGAGAAATAGATATTATTATGCTATTTTATAAATACGGAACCGTGTCAGAGTGGTCTAACGTACATCTTTGCTAAAGATGCAGGGGATAAAACCCCTCGCGAGTTCGAATCTCGCCGGTTCCGCATGTTGAAAAATTACCCACAAGGGTATTTTTTGTTATAATACACAAATGCAACTATCTGATAAAATAGAAATTCATTTTAGATTAGGGCTGGAGCAAAAAAAGGCACTAGGAACTCTTGGTATAAACACAATTCATGATTTACTTTATCACTTCCCCTCGCGTTATACTGATATCAGTGAAGTCAGATATATCAATACTCTAACTGATGGCGAGAATGTCACTATTATTGGAAATATTTCTAAACTCACGACCAAGAAAGGTTTTAAAAGTAAAATTCCAATGGGCCAAGCAGTTCTCTCTGATTTAACTGGCTCTATTAAAATCATCTGGTTTCATCAACCATATTTAGCCAAAATGATAAAAGAGGGTTCAACGGTCAGAATTACTGGCAAAGTTTCAGATAGTAAAACATACGGTCTGACTTTAACCAATCCAGAAATGAATAAAGAGGATATCCTACCAATTGATTTACATGACTCACTTTTTAATAAAGAGGAGGGGCAAACTCAGTATGGGTATCCGGTTTATCGAGAATCTCGTGGTATATCTTCAAAATGGATGTATCATGCTATTGTAAAAATATTAAAACAGGATTGTATTAAAAACATTATCGATTATATTCCAGAAGATATATTAAATAAATACAAACTTCCAGCACTTCACACTGCTTTATTCTGGATCCATATGCCCCAGAAAAAGGAGCACGCTGAGATAGCTCGGAAAAGATTTGCATTTGAAGAAGTATTTTTCATACAACTAGGACGCCAACAAGAAAGGAAAAATTATGAGTCACTTTTTTCATATAAATTAAAAATCCCAGAAACTGATATTAAAGATTTTATTTCTCGTTTTCCATTTACTCCAACAAGTGCACAGACAAATACTATCAATACAATTCTAGGAGACTTTATGAAAGACAAACCAATGGCAAGACTGCTTGAAGGTGATGTCGGAAGTGGTAAAACTTTTGTGGCTGCCACAATCTCATATGCTGTTATTAAAAACCGACCGTTAAAACATATAAATAAAATAGCTGGTGAATTTGGAAAGTCGCAGTCCATAGATTTATCTGAAAGACAGGATTTTGGCAATCTCCAGGTTGCATACATGGCACCGACTGAAGTACTCGCGACTCAATTATTTGAAAACTTTATTCAGTATTTTGAGCATACTGGTATATCTATAGCCCTCATTACTGGCTCAGGGTGTCGTAAATACCCTAGTAAATCTGCTAGATGGGAGAATGGTTCACAAGTTAAAGAGTGGACCCCAATTGCCAAAAATCAACTTCTTAAATGGATCAAAAATGGTGAGATACCAATAGTTATTGGAACTCATGCTCTCATATCAAAATCCGTAGAGTTTGAAGATTTGGGGCTAGTAATAATAGATGAACAACACAGGTTTGGAACAAACCAGAGAATGAAACTCGCAAAAAAAGAAGGTCATGCACCTCACTATCTTTCTATGACTGCTACCCCTATCCCTCGTACACTGGCACTGACAATATACGGAGACTTGGATTTAAGTATTATTGACCAAATGCCAGCAGGAAGGAAAAAAATAATCACAGAAATAGTTGGTGAAAATAAAAGGGATTTGGCATATGAGAATATTAAAAAAGAATTAGCGGATGGTCGCCAGCTTTATGTTATATGCCCAAAGATTGAAGAGAACGATTTAGACCCCCTCCGGCCTTTGGCCACCTCCCCCTTAGCAGGGGGAGACAATCTCGACCTAAAAACTGTTACTTCAGAAGCAAAGAGACTTAAGAAAGATATTTTTCCTGAATATAATATCGAAATAATGCATAGTAAAATGACAAAAGATAAAAAAGAAAAAGTTATGCGTGATTTCGCTGAACACAAAATAGATATACTTGTCTCAACCTCTGTCATAGAAGTTGGAGTCAATGTTCCCAATGCCACGATAATAATTATCGAGGGAGCAGAAAGATTCGGTCTTGCTCAGCTTCACCAACTTCGTGGTAGAGTCATGCGTTCAACATATCAATCATATTGCTATCTATTTGCCAATGCTAAAACAGATAAAACTATAGATAGACTAAAAGCCCTACAGAAAGCCGCCAATGGTTTTGAACTTGCAGAACTCGATCTTTCTCTCCGTGGTGCAGGGCTGCTCGGCGGTGACAAACAGTGGGGCATCACAGACCTCGGAATGGAAGCTATCAGAAATATCAAGATGGTGGAAGCCGCTAGAAACGAAGCGATAAAAATAATAGAGAGAGATGTAGAGCTAAAATCCCTCCCCTATCTACATGAAATCCTCAAAAACAAAAACCTTAAATTGCATTTTGAATAAAAAAAACTGCTAGGTCTTGCCTAGCAGTTTTTTTTATTATTTTTCAGAAACAAATTCTTTAAAATTTTCTATGTCTTGTTTGGAACCTAGAATATAAGACTGCCTTGCGTCTTTTATTAAAATTTGGCTTCCTATCTCATTTGTCCATTTTTCATAATCATTATAGTTTAAATCACCTTTTTCTTGTATTAAAGCATCATAACTACCCCAATTATATATTAAACTTCCACCAGCGCCCCTATCAGATCTAGGGGATTCAGAAAGTTCAAAAAATAAATCTTGATTATTCTTAAAATACTCCGGTTTTGTTATATTGACAATTACGGGAAGAGTATAAGGCTCATCACTATACCATTCAACTTCCTCATCATAAACCTTTTTTAAATCAAAGTTTGGATATTCTTTTAAAAAAGATTCCATTTTTAATTTAAAATTCTCAAAAATTAACCTTTTAGGTATGTTAGGGTTAACTCTTTTTGTTGCATCTCTAGCAAATAGTTCAGCTGTTTCTCTTTCAAAAGTAAACCATTTCCCTAATCCAGATACTCTAGATATTAAACCTTCATTGTTTTTTAATTCAGATATTTTTTCTCCAGTTTTTTTAATCGTTGAAGTTCCGTGGTAAACGATATCTTTTACTTTACTTTCAGGAAATATTGTATCTAAATATTCTGAATATTTTTCCTTACTTCCAACTTGTGCTAATTCTGGATTTTGTTCAAATACGAAATCCACACCTTCTTTTATTTTATTTTCAGGAGTTTTAATATTCTCAATATTAGGGGTTTCTATATTTTTAGGTTGATCAAAATTCATTTGTCCGTCCTCCACGATTCGAACGTGGGACCCTCGAGGTATAAGCTCGATGCTCTAACCAACTGAGCTAAGGACGGATGATTATAAATACTAACTTATATAATATAATCATATTTTAGATAAAAAGCAACAACTAAATACTCTATATAATATCTTGTACATATTCCAATCCAATCAATTATATATCAATCCACCCCACAAGCTTCGCTTGCGGGGTGGATTTACTAATCACTAGTCACTAGAACCTATTCACTAATTTTAGACTTTGGAGTTATTCCATTCACTACCAAAATTTCATTAAATTCTTTTTGTTCCAATGTCTCCGTATCAATTAAAGCTTTTGCAATGGCATCTAAAACTTTTCTTTTATCTACCAATACTTCATGGGCTATCTTAAATGCACCATTCATTATCTTTGAGACTTCTGCATCTATCAATGCGCTAACTCTCTCAGAATATTCACGATCATTCACACCCTGACCAAACATTGTTTTTCCTCCATCACTTTCAAGTGCAATGGGTCCTATCTCATCTGACATCCCCCAACGTGTGACCATTGCACGAGCAAGGTTGGTTGCTACTTGTAAATCATTTGATGGACCAGTAGTAATATCTCCGAATACCATTTCTTCTGCGACGTACCCGCCGAGAGACATTGCTATATCATCTAGGAATTCTTTTTTGCTCTGCATACGACGCTCTTCAAGTGGGAGGTTTAGTGTATACCCACCTGCTCTACCACGAGAGACGATAGAGACTTTATGTACAGGATCAGCATAGGGCAAGATTGATGCAAGAAGTGCATGACCTGCTTCGTGATATGCTGTGATTTCTTTTTCTTTTTTTGAAAGTAAATGACTCTTTCTCTCAGGTCCCATCATAACTTTCTCAATAGAACGAACGAGATCAAATTGTGCAATCTTCTTTCTCTCTTCACGTGCAGCAAGTATAGCTCCTTCGTTCATAAGTGAGTAAAGGTCAGCACCTGAGAATCCTGGGGTACGCTCTGCTATAACTTTCAAATTCACATCTTCACCAAAAGGTTTTTTACGAGAATGGATTTCAAGTATTTCTTCTCTATCTGCACGATCTGGTAAATCAAGTACTACTCTTCTATCAAAACGGCCTGGACGAAGAAGGGCGGGATCGAGGACATCAGAACGATTAGTAGCAGCCATCACTATAACTTTTTCATTTGGTTCAAATCCGTCCATTTCTACCAATATTTGATTGAGTGTTTGCTCACGTTCATCATTTCCACCTCCGACACCTGTACCACGGACACGTCCCACGGCATCTATCTCATCGATAAATACTATAGACGGTGCGGCCTTTTTAGCCATCTTAAATAAATCACGGACTCTGGATGCTCCAACTCCGACAAACATTTCAACAAATTCAGAACCTGATAAATGGAAGAACGGGACAGAAGCTTCTCCTGCAACAGCACGAGCAAGGAGTGTTTTTCCAGTTCCTGGAGCTCCAGTTAAAAGTACTCCTTTTGGAATTCTTGCTCCGATGTCTAGAAACTTTTTTGGATTTTTCAAAAAGTCTACAATTTCTTTTAATTCTTCTTTTGCTTCTTTTGCACCAGCAACATCTTTGAATGTAACTTTATTGTTTGTATCATTTGGATCTGTTATACGAGCTTTTGATTGTCCGAAAGTGAAAGCTTGCATACCCTGACCCTTTACTTGTCTTGTGAGAAACCAAAAGATAAAAATGATACCAAGAAGTGGTAATAAGAAAGGAAGGAGAATTGACATCCAATAAGAGAAACCTGATTCTGTCTTAACTTCAATAGGAGTAGAAGCGAGTTGCACAGGTGTTACTCCATAATTATACAATGTCTCAGAGAGAGAACTCTCTACTTCTTTTTTTGCTTCACCTTTTGTCTTATCTTTAAAATCTACATTCACATCACCACCAGATACTGTGATTTTCTCAACTGTTCCTTCTGTTACACTTTTTGCAACATCAGAAATTGTCATCTTTTTTATTTCTTCAGGTTTTTTAACAAAAAGAGTATAAATAAGAGTAATACTAATAAATATAAAAATTGCAATAATTATCTGATTAAGGATATTTGGTATTTTTGGTTGTTCTTGTTTCTTATTTTCTTTTGGATTTGTATTCATGATACCTTGTATTATACACTAAAATGACTAAAAATAAAGACAAAAATGTTAAATAATTATGCTATAATTACTTTAATAATACTTGTCCCGTAGTAAATTTTTGATTAAATAATATTTAATCAAAAATTTATATAAGAATCACTGGATAGATTATAAAAATAGACTATAATATTAAAATTTTACTACTGAGATGACAACATACATAAACAATAGAAAAGCACATTTTAATTATGCAATCGAAGAGACCTTTGAAGCAGGTTTAGAATTGCAAGGTCATGAAGTGAAGTCAATCAAAAATGGTATGGGTAATATAAGTGCAGCTTTTTGTATAATCCGCGGAGAAGAAGCTTATATAATGGGAATGCATATCCCGCCATATCAGCCAAACAACAATATGATAGATTATGACCCCGAGAGAACAAGGAGAATTCTTTTGTCGAAAAAACAAATAAAATACTTAGCTGATAGAGATGGAGTAAAAGGGTTGACTCTAGTTCCTCTTTCGTTGTATAGTAAAGGACGCCGTATTAAAGTCTCTATTGCAGTCGCTCGAGGAAAGAAAATATATGACAAAAGAGAAACTATCAAGAAACGGGACTTGGATAGAGAGGAAAGAAGAGGTACGGCAAATTAGGAATTTTCTTTGAAAATTTCATAGGGGGATGATCGGCTTCGACAAGATGAGCCGTCTTAAATGTGCATGTAGAGTACGGAGGTATCTCTTTAAACTTCTTCCAAAAGACTAAGTGCAAACAAAGTCGCTAAGGCTGTAGCTTCTCCTTACGCATTTGCGTTCGGAACTCCAGCTCTTGCTTTCGCCTAAACGGTCCGGCAAGTGTCTGCTCTATCGACATCCGATGAATAGAGTGGGCATAATATTATCGGGTTACGAATCTACAAATGCTTGATGTAGATTTCGACAAATAAAAGCTCGGTGTTTGTCTATTTTGTGTATTCTCTAGGGCAAACATTTAAACCAAATGAATTCACTAAACATGTAGAGTCCTTTAAGATCTCATTTTGCACGCGGGTTCGATTCCCGCCATCTCCACATCGTCAGCATTTTTTGATAATTCATCAAGAAAGCTATATAACACTGAGGGTTTTGCGGTTTGATAACCATTTTTAATATCAAAGCAAATATTCTCTTCAAAGAAGAAATAAAATAGTTTCTTCTTATCGGTTAAATCAGTAGAAACCCATGACTTATATGGGTCTTTTGCTGTTTCTGTTACTTTCTGTAAGGCGGTTTGATAAGGAATAGAGAAGTCGACATTTATCTTGCTCTTCTTCTTAAAACTTTCTAATTCCATAACCAGCTTTTCTATTTTATCTTCATATCTATAACGAACAATATCACTCTTGGTTGATGAAGCTAGGTCAGCCAGATCTTCTATTTGTTTCTCTAACTCTTCAATCTTTCCTTTACTGTCTGAATTTAGATAATTATATTTTTTAACTGCCTCATTCCAACACTCATCAAATAAGGAAATAAAATGTTGGACTGTTTCTTCTGTTGGTTTTAGATCTTTAATAGCTTGATTCACTTTCTCTTCTAGTAAATCACGTTTTACAGATTTTCTACTCATAGGACATCCTCTAGTCTGACAAGAATAGTATGGGTATTTTTTACTACGCCCCTTACAAAAACATCCAGTCAATGGTTTTGAACAATAAACACAATCAACCAATCTCCTAAATTCAAATTCTTTATTGTCATCAACCCTTATTCTGTTTGGATTAACTCTATCACTTAGTCTTTCGAGATTTTTATAATAAATATCTTCACTGATAATTGGCTTATGAACACCTTTTATTCTTTTTACATCCCATTCTTTATATTCAATAAATCCTGCATAAAATGGATTACTTAATAAATATTTTATTGTATCTATATACCTATCCGCTCTGGCTTTACCTAGGACTCCATTATCTTTTAGGAATTGTGCAACCTCGACAACATAAGTAAATTTAAAATTAGCAAAGCCTTCAAGAGCCTCTATAAGAAATTCTGATTTATGATCTGGTACTGCTACTTTTCCATTAGATCCTAGGACCTTCGTCATTTTATATCCAACAGGACTATGAAAAGCCCAATATCCGGACTCCAACCTAGACTTCTGCTTCTGTATTACTTGCCTTCTATTCT
>JBBQGX010000028.1:0-9156 GCA_038323465.1 Minisyncoccia bacterium
TGACTTGAGTTGCAAAAAGACTGAAGTTTATAAATAATCCTATGATCACAACATTGATGATCATTTGTTTTGTATTGAAACCATGAAGTCCTAGTGTCGTCCCGATGGCTATGTATAGAAGTATAAAGATAAAGAATACATTACATACATCACGAATCAAACCCCATCCTTCTACGACAAAAGTGGAACGGTACGATGTATCTTGAACTGAATATGCAAAAGTATTATCAAAGAATACTCCAGCGAGTGCAAACATATAAGAAGTAGGAACATACAAAATATAATACGCCGCCCGAGCAGGACAGCCAGTAAAATATGTGCCAGGACTAAAAATACTACATTCAGGCATTGGGTCGGTATTAGTTTTTTGTTCTTTAATTGTTTCACTATTCCCGTTGATATCAACCACTTGAGAAATTATAGGTTTTTCATATGCTCCTATTGTTGGAGTTTCAATTATTTTTGTATCAAGTGTTTTGAATGTATCTTTCCCAGAAACGACAGTTCCTGCTGTTACTGTAGTTGAAGTTCTTTCAATAAGTTCAACCTTCGTTTGGTACATAGTATTGGGAGTTAGACTTGAAAAAATTCCACCATCTAGTTTAATAGTTACTTTTTTTATAGAAGTACCAAAATATTCTGTATCAGAATCAACCTCCTCATTATCTTTTAGAAGAGTTGCTTTTACTTGAAGATTTGCATTTAAGTTAACTACTCCTAACGCTGTTCCATCTCCAACAGAGGAACCATCCACTACCTCAATATCAAGAGAAATATATGTATCTCCTAACGTTGGAGTTATTTTTAAGCCATAAGTATATTCAGCTGAAGTAATGTTTTTTTTTATTTTTAAACCTTTCTCCCCCACCCCCACACTAAAAGGCGCGAAGAGATTCACGGAGATTATGAGTGATATTAAAATGTAAGATAAAATCCTCTTCATTTTTCTTTAGTCTCGTGAATTTGTAATCAAATTTTTACGAGATTTTTTCTCTCTATTGCATGGTTTAATTATACTATTTTAGTATAACATTTTTCTTAAAAACTTTATATATTTTCTACACTAAATTCTTTTCCATCAATTCTTAATTCTTAATCAGTAATTGGTAATTAATAATTATTTTTTCCTACCAAATATTCAAAATCCTCTCTGTGTCTACTTGTTCGGCATCTCCTCCATTTAAATAACCTCTATTTTCATTTGTATAGGGGAAACTTCCACCCGATGTTTTTGAATACCATGGATTCCCGTGTCTTATCCAACCGTTGGCATTCATCAAGCCTTTGTTGTCTATCTGAGCATAGCATTGGTTTGTTAAATCTTTTATTTGGCTTATAAAATTATTTTGTTGATCAATTTCGTTATAAATAGTAGTTATATCTTCACTAGTCCGTAAAGTTGAAGATACTAAATAGAATTTGCGGAGTAGTACAGCGAGTCTTGCTTTTTCTTCAGGAGTAAAAGTCAGTTGATTTTGTTCAATAAGTAGACACTTGTTTTCTGTAGTTTTGTCTTTTTCTGTACATTCCGGTGGATTTATTTCTCCTCCAAGGCAGACCCCGCCTTTTGTAGTACAAAGAGGAGGATTATCGGCTGTCTTGTTTGCACTTAGAGAACAATCTTTAACCCCTGGATCTGTTCCCTCTATATCTACTCTTACAAGAGCATTACCACTAACAGTAGAGCCTTTGATTCCCTTACAAGTAACAGCTACGCTCGTCGTGATATCTAGTGCTTTAGTTTTGATTCCTGTTGTGTTGACCGGAGTACTGAGGGAATTTACTATTCCACCCCCAGAGACAATACAAAAGGTAGTTTTGTCTGATGTCCATGTGATAGTAGAGTACTCACCCTTTTTAATAGTTGAAGGAGTTGCAGTGACTGTTACAGTGGGGATATTGTTTATCCCCGAACAATCAGCATCCGTTGCTCCGTTTAAACATTTTTCACCCTTTTTATTACAATCAGGAGGATTATCTGCTGTCTTGTTTGCACTTAGAGAACAATCTTTAACCTCTGGATCTGTTCCTTTTGTGTCTACCATTATGAGAGCATTACCACCAACAGTAGAGCCACCTGTTCCCTTACAAGTAACAACTACACTCGTCGTGATATCTAGTGCTTTAGTTTTGATTCCTATTGTGTTGATTGGAGTACTGAGGACATTTACTATTCCACCCCCAGAGACAATACAAGAAGTAGTTTTGTCTGATGTCCATGTGATAGTAGAGTACTCACCCTTTTTAATAGTTGAAGGAGTTGCAGTGACTGTTATTGTAGGATAATCTCCATAATCTCCCCCTCCTCCACCACCTCCACCACCACCTCCACCTCCCCCACCTTGATTTGGAATATCTATAGGAGTAAAAGGAGGAAATATTGGAGCATTGGGATTTGATGGATTACTAGGATTGTTGTCTCCAAAAATAGAACCCCAATAATCCTTAAAGTCACTTCCCCAACTATTTAGAAGTCCAGAATTTGTATTATTTAAATTGGTTTTTAGAGTGTTATTTATATTTGCATCATCTGCAATATTCCCGATACGGATAGATCCGGTAACAGGTGCGACGACAATAACACTCCCGACTGGCACGACTAGCGATGGGGCAACTGGTGGATTCTTTGTCATACCTCCAAATATTTTATCACTCAAATAAAGTGGATTTTTAGGAGCCCATAGTGTTCCTTCTTTTTTATTGGTTGGGACACCGATCAGGATTCCACTAATGATAATTTTCAAGACAGAGCCTTTTTTCATATTCTCGGATGCCACCCCAAATACGAGCGACTTACTAGGATCATTTGCTATAGCTTTCTTTACAATCGGTTGGCTATTTTTGTTGAAACCAGAGATGTAGAGGACGTCACCTTTTAGTAAATCCTCACCTGCTTCAGCCAGTACTATCCTATTACCGTTTTCATCTGTTGTTACAGTTCCTATTATTTTTTTTGTAGCATTCTGTTTTTGTGTGTTTGTGTCAGTCTTTTTATTTGGATCCTCGATAACTTTTATAGGTTTATTTTTTGGTGTTCCAAGGAGTGGAGCAAATATTTTATTGGTCGATAAAGAATTGGAAATCTGTCCCCTATTTTTCATCAAATAATAACCCAATACTAAAAGTAGTAGGATTAGTATAAATGTTATGATGAAAGCTTTGCTTCTTTTTGGTTTATTTTCCATAAAATATTTTTAATAATTATTATCTCCTAGCCCCACTTCCACTTACTCCAGTACCGGCTCTATTAATTGGGGCTACATATCCAGGACATTTTGGATCTTTATTATCCACCAATCCATTCAAGTCGTTATCTATTCCATCTGAACAATTCTCTTCAATCACAGATCCCCTCTTTGTTATGTCTTCTGGATCAAATACTTGTATATTCTCTTCTGTCAAACAAGAAGCATATTCTTTGTTGTACTCTGCGGGTGTCAGCACATAGGCATTGCCTTTTGCGTCTTTTCTGTTTGTTCTGATTGCTTCTTCGTTTATTTGTTTTATTAGATTTGTATCACGACGGTCTTGAGCATCTTTTATAATTCCACTCACTTCACTTTTAATTGGGTTTAGTTTCGCAATATTTATCTTGGCTTGAGCTATAGCATCGACGTACTCTTTTGTAGCGTTTCTAATGTCGTCATTGTAATAGATTATATTCTTTGTCAGATCAAATCCACTCTCTGCCATCTCGACATAAGCAGGATTTAGATCTTTTTCTATGCTTATCTCAGTGTCGATATACTTGGTAGTCATATTTTTGAAATACAATTTGTTCATTTGCTCATCAAATTTTGCATAAAAATCTTGGAATAAATGGTTGTTTACAAAATCCAAACTTTTTTCCATTAAAGCTTTACGATTATCTACATCTTTTTCCCCATCATCACTTATGGATTTTCCGTCTTTGTGATAATGGTAGTTTTGACAACCATCTGCCCCTAACGAACAGTCTGATCCTTCTGGTGTTAGGTTGTTTTTTTTTACCCACTTCCAAAGTTTTCCTACCCACGTCTTTCCTTTTCCATTATCTAGTACTTGCCCATTTCCCTCACCAGGATCACCAAAATTATGTAATAACCACATAGAAGTAGATTTAGATATAGCATCCCATGTATTTGGATTATCATTATCACTAAAAATACTTTCTAAATTCTGGTATGTAAGTGAGTCCTCATGATCTATTTTCCATTCATCTCTGTTTGCATCTCTTGGCCCTACATACATAGAACCAACCCAACTTTGATAGGCTGACTGAGCCTCTGATGAGTTTATTTGATAGCTTGGATTTGGTCCCGGTAGACAGTAGTCGAGTTCACCGAGGTTTGTCATGATGTTTGGTAATACTCCGACTATTTCATTGGCAGCGACTATGTAGTCTTGTTGAATCTGAATAACCCCCCTTTTCTTTATAGGGCTTATCCTGTAAGTACATTTTTTGGTATTTTTATCTATTTGGCACTTCCAATTTTGCCATTCTGATCCGTTCCAGAAAGCTCTATCACCGACTTCCCAGCCATTGTATCCCTCATTTATAAGTTTTGTTTTACCAGCTATTTTTACTGTGTAATATGAATTAGTATTAGGTATCTCTACTTCTTGATCATTAGAAATTTTTGGATTAAAGTCTGGTAGTAGTCTTTTGATACTCTTCCGATCTTCTTCACTATCAGTTTTTTTGTTTAGTAAATATTTCTCTGTGGTCAATTGAACCCCATCTGCGTTTGTTGTTGTTATTATCTTATTATCTTTAGCATTCCATTCCCCTATTGTTTTTGTGGAATCGTGCATGTAAGTATTGCCCAAGTCACGAGTTAGGTTGAACCCGTCATAGACTCCACCATTGTCATAAGTAGAATTACCATCTGAGCTGATAAAATTATTTAGATTATCCTTCCAGTTGGATGTATTTTGGGTAGAATCAGAAAGTCCCGAGAGTCCACCGTCTTCTAATTTTGAAATCAAGACAGAAAATAGTGCATTGAGTGAATCATTGATAGTCCTAGCAAGTTCGAGCTGGCGTTCCGGAGAGTTCAAATAATTTGTTGTTTTATCTTTGATTATACTTCCTGGAGTTATCGTTTGGTATTTGATACAAGTTTTTTTAGAATCTGGAGCTGGAATTTCTCGCATTTTTTGTTTACCATTTGCATCATAATAGTTTTCAACTGTTGTTGGTTTGTTATATTCAACACACTTTTGCTGAGATAGAAATCCTCCATTCTGGATCAATTCATCTTTTTTATTTTGAATTTCAAATACTGTTTGATCAGCTATTCTCTGAGAAGTTAGAGCTGTAAAACCGAGAGGATTGTTCTGGGGTTGTTGAGTAAAAGCCAGCCACCCATTCCAGCCTCCATCAGCAAAATTATTTTCATAACTTCTAGTAGCCACATTTCCTAGATCATTACCCAATCCCCCGCTTGATAAATAGTTGTTTAAAGTGTATTTCATAGTATCAGCAAAGTCGCCTTTGTTTTGATACAAAAGCAGATATGCAGTAGAGAAACCTCTAGAATATGGATAATAATTTGCATCACCATACTTGCTGAGTTCCCTCTGTACTATTCCATTTTCTATATTTTGTGTAAATGAAGCTATATTTCTTACAAAAAATGGATTACCTCCGTATCCAGTATTGACCCAATTCATAGCACTTCGAGTCATGGCTGTGAGTTGGTTTCGAGCCAAGGTCATAGCGATACCGTCGAAACACTGTTCTTTGAAATCTCTTGCTCTTGTTGCTTCTTCTGCTTTCATTTCTGCTTTTGCTTGAGTATCATTCATTGTATTAACATTGTCCATACAAGCTTTCTCTTGGGCAGCTGCACCAGAAGGTGCTGTACTATTTGGTGATCCAACAGCAAGAGTTTTAGTATCTACAGAGGAGCCAAGTGATTTCACACCAATTGTTCCTCCAACTCCTGTGACCGCAGCCGTTACAACATCGGTAGCTTCTAATACATCTGCTAGTCCCTCTCCTACCCCCCCAGTAAGAGGAATAGAGTTACCTGCAATTTTTGTGGCTGCTTTTCCAATCAGACATGCTTGCTTTTTTAAATTTTTAAATTTCTGAATTGCTTCTTGTGTCATTTCTAGTACCTGTGCTGGAGATTGTACCATTGTGGCCATCCATTTTGAGACCTTGTTTACGACGCCTGTACAACCTACGACGTTGGACAGTATGTTTGAATTAACTACGTCGCTAATTTTAAATTTGTATGCATTGTTGCCACCCTGGTTTGGGTTTGAATAAAGATCAGACATCCTAGTCTCGGTCACAGCTTGCACAGATACAGACATTCCGAAAATAAACACAACAAATACCAAAACGATAAATCTTGAAATTATTTTTTTAGTAGTTTTTTTTCTCATTTTAATTTAAATTATTTATCTTACTATTTTATTTCTTTATCTGTTTTTTTATTTGTGTCATTCTCTCTCATTTGTGTATTGGTGTCGTGTCTATTAAGTATAACACTTTATTGTAAAATTTCCGAAATTTTTTCTAGATCATTAGCAAGTTTATCGCTGTAATTTTTATAACCAACAATTGCCCTCATTCCTATCATCGGGTCAGACAATATCTGAGACAAGTCTTGTATCGATTGCCCAACTTTTTCATAATTATTGGCTGCACTCAAGTGCTCAGATGCCAAGGATTTGGGAACTGGTATTTTTATAAATTCTTTACCAAATGATTGGTATGAGTCACCGACAGTTTTAGCAGCATAGAGGGCTTGAGGGTCGTTGTTGCTCAATCCTTGGATTATAAGTGTTAGTTCACTCCCTATATCAGCATCTGTATATTTTGTAATTAAGTTGCTGAGTGCATCTCGGTAAGTTTTCTTTGCTGTCGAGGAATCTGTTCTCACCGATAGCATGTTGTTTGTATAAATATCAGGAATAGGTGTCGCTTCTATATTTTTACCTACAGCTTCCGAGACCGTTTTCATCGAAGCTTCATCGAGCTGTCCCGTTTGCTGGAGTGATACGATAGTCGCAAAGAATTGTTTGGACAGTAGTTCATTGTCTGTAATAGACTTAGAGTCATCAGCAATAGATGACTCGCCATTTTCTTGTAATGTTTTTTTCTTGGCCACAATAAACTCTTTGTTTTCTGGACCATTTTTATTTGGATCGAGGCCCCAGAGGTACTCTTCCCAATCGGCAATACCGTTGCTGTTGCTGTCTTTTTGTGCGACGTCTTTTACTTGTATTTGGGCTGGAGTTTCCTTTTTTAATATTTTATTTTTTTTGAGATATGATGTTATTTTATAAACACCAAAAACGACTACTACTATAGCCAACAAAATACCAATACGAATCATGAAAGTTTTACTCGGTAAATATTCTCTGTTCATTTTATTTAAATATTATACTATATATAATTACCAATTACCAATTACCAATTACTGATGACTAATTATTAACTCGCAATACGTAAACACAAATAGAAAATTCTCACACCCGGTGTGGGAATTTTCTATAAGTACTTAATTAATAATTAACAGGGATCAATTATTAATTTTCTTTAACATCTCCAACCACTTAATAAAAGGCACATCTTCAGCTCGGATTTTTGAATCAATTTCTAATTCGCTAAATATTTTATCAATTTTTGTTGTGTCTTTTTCTATTTCTTCCAAATTTTTACGGAGAACTTTGCGTTTGTGAATAAACCCCGACTTTATTAGTCTAAAAAATGAATTTTCTTCTTCTTTATTTTTAAAAGATTTGTTTGAAATATTATTTATTGAAATGATGGCGGAGTCTACCTTGGGAGAGGGTGAGAAGAATCTCTTGTGAACCTTCATTATATACTTTGGTTCCCCGTAAGCCTTTACACTAAGGGACAATATACTCTCTTTCCCAAAATTCCCACACCCGGTGTGAGGATTTTCAACACATATTCGCCTTGCTACTTCGTATTGGACTAAAAGGGTCATGGTATTTGGCTTCTCAACTTCTGACAAGAATCTTTTTATGATAGAACCCGTTATATTATAAGGGATATTTGCCACAATTTTATACCCCTTTTCTTTAAGCCCTTGTTTTTTTGGCTCGAAATAGAGAATATCTTCATTTAAAATAAGGAGTTTGTTATTTTTTAGTTCTTTTGCAAATTTTTCAGTCAGCATATCTATCAAATCACGATCTTTTTCCACAGCGATAACTTTAAGGGCTTTTTCCAGTAATTTAGCAGTCAATGCCCCTTTCCCAGGGCCTATCTCAACAACGATATCATTACTATTTACACTCCCTGCCTCACACATCTTGTTTAGCACTTGCTGTGACTTAAGAAAATTCTGCCCCATGGATTTCTTTGCCTTAAAATTCCCACACCCGGTGTGAGGATTTATATAGTTATAATTATGATTCGATTTCTTCATTTGTTTTATAGTTTAACCATTCAAAAATCTCTTTTTTAAATAATTCTGATGTTGGGAAATATTCTGGAAAAGCAGATTTATCTAGTATCTTTTCTTCATTTCTTTCTTCTTCATCAAAATCCAAATAACTTGAATATTTATATTTAGATAAATATTCAATGGCTTTATCTATGTCTTTTATACTAGCTTCCCTCCAGTCTTTTTGTATTAATTTTATTATATTAAGGTGTATGTACGAAAAGATATATTTTAAGTAGTTATCTCCTATTATATGATTTGCTTTAGATTTTCCTTGGAACAACACCCCAGAACGTTCGTTTTTTATATTGAAGTATTTAGTATAACTCATTTGAAGTCTTTGTAAAAATAAAGCCACATCCTCTTTGCTCTTTGATCTTATAAGTAAATGAAAGTGGTTAGGCATTAAAGTATATGCTCCAATATCAACAAGTGTTTCTCCTCTTTCGAATTCCCACACCGGGTGTGAGGATTTACTTAGGTCTGATAGCTTCCCCGTTCTTTTGCTATTTACAAAGAAAAGCAAAGATTGAAATCTGTCGTAATCTAAACTATCATTAAATATAACCATTTTATTAACCCCTCTATTATAAATATGGTAATATTCGTTCGGAATAAATGATGTTTCTCTAGACATATATTATATTATATACTATTTTATTAAAAATTCCCACACCGGGTGTGAGGATTTTTAAGGGTTTTATAAATATACAATTTTATCTCCTCCTCTGGAGCTTGTTTG
>JBBQGX010000029.1:0-8713 GCA_038323465.1 Minisyncoccia bacterium
ATTTTTTAAATTTTAGTTTGTTTTACTCTTCTCCCAACATCAAAATTTGAGAAATAAATAAAACAAACTAAAACTTAACATTTGTGTATATCATATCATATCCGACCAAACATGTCAACCCCCTCCATCTTGGTCAAGATTATGATCCTTTTTCTAGAATAATATTAGAAATAAAAGCTATTTTAAAAAAATTTATAAATCAAATAAAAAAACACCCAACTTTTCAGTTGGGGTTTCTATTTCATTTTTCTAATAAAAACATTATGTGTTTTTATTATTTTATTTCTTTATTACCTTTGTTCCGATGGCATCTGGAACACCAGAGGCTGGTTTTCCTACAGTTCTTTCACTGTTTGTGAATTCTGGATAGAAAAGTAATCGATTCTTACCACTTCCATCACCATTAATGGTGGCAGTAAAAGGATATTCACCCCCCTCTAAAGATAAAGTCATTTTTGAATCAAGGACAAAAGTTTTATCCGGTAACATTTTAAATACATGATAATAGTTTTTGTCTTCATCACCATTCTGTTCAAATGAAACCGTAAAAGATGTTGGTTTACCATTTTTTGGTGAAACATCTTTAAGCTCACATTTTGTTAGAGCTGGAATAGTATAGTCAAATACTATTGAGCTGTCTTTGAATTGAAGCTTCCCGTCGTTGTACATTTTTATCCTAATGGGTATGCTTCCTTTTACATTAATCTGAAACTGATTGTAAAAGTTGATAGGATCCCCTACCGCAATCCCTTCATCCAAATCCTGAGTCCAAGGGATTGGATCAGTTTTTTGAACTTGTTGTAATGGTGGTTCAGGTGTTTTGGAAACCTCTTTACTCGAGCGACATCCGCTAAAATAAAACACTGTTGTTCCAAAAGAAACAACCAAAATGAGTAATCTAATAAACTTTTTCATAATTTGTCTCCTTTTATTTTTTAGTTTTAAAATTTTCAAATTTAATTTTCTCTTATATATTATCATACTTTATTCAAACTGTCAAGGACAATATTTATATTTTTACGCTATAATATCCTTATATGACCCTACAATTTGACGATGATAAGCAAAATAAAAATCTTGCTGATTTGCGAAAACAGGAGGAGGAAGATTTAATACAAACCTTGGCAGAAGTTCGCTATGGTATACCACCAGTTCATCTCTCGGGGATGCCAATAGACAACGACGCCCTCCGAGTCATGGAAGAAAAAGAAGCTCGAATACAAGAAGTTGCTCCCTTTAAACTTCTCGGCAAGGATATCCATGTCGCTGTTCACTCTCCCCAACCAGACAAGCTCGAAAATTTACAAAAATATTTTACCGACCATGGATACATTCCTCATTTTTATATGGCCTCACTTGCTAGTCTCGAAAAAGCATGGGATCGATATAAAGAGATTTCTTTTGCCACAGAATCAAAAGCTGGTAGTATGTCGATATCGGGCGATGCTTTAAAAAAATTAATGACCGGAATAAAAAATATTGAAGATATTAAAAAGGCTATTACTGATATTGAAAAAGATAATGTTCACACCACTTCACACATCTTGGAAGTAGCCCTCGCTGGAGCTATCGCTATCAACGCTTCCGACTTGCACTTCGAACCAGAAGAAAATACTGTGCGATTGCGTTTTCGTCTAGATGGAATCCTTCATGAAGTTATGGAAATACCTGTCGCAGAACACAAGTTTATCAATTCTCGTATTAAACTTATTTCGGGTCTCAAAATCACTTCCAATTCTATCGCTCAAGATGGGCGTTTCAGTATATGGCTCGACCAAGACGAGATCAGTCTCCGTGTCTCTCTCATCCCCGGGGCCTATGGCGAGTCTATTGTTATGCGTATTTTAAATCCAAAGTCTATTAGATACCAACTAGAAGATATGGGTATTGAGACGAAGCTTTATGAGTTATTTATGAAAGAAATCAAAAAGCCAAATGGTCTGATCCTCCTAACTGGTCCAACAGGAAGTGGTAAGACTACAACCCTTTACTCCTTCTTGCAAAAAATTTATTCAACAGAGATAAAGATCATCACAATTGAAGATCCGATTGAATATCACCTTCCTGAAATAACTCAAACTCAAACAGATAGTGAAAAGGGTTATACATTCCTAGAGGGTTTACGCTCAGCCCTTCGCCAAGATCCAGATGTTATCATGGTTGGAGAAATCCGTGATAGTGAGACAGCCAAAATTGCTGTTGAATCAGCCCTCACTGGTCACCTCGTCTTCTCAACACTACATACAAACAATGCCGCTGGTGTTATCCCTCGTCTGATAGATCTAGATGTGAATCCAAAAATTCTAGTTTCAGCCTTATCGCTTGCGATAGCTCAAAGATTGGTTCGAAAACTTTGTCCTCATTGTAAGGTGGAAAGAGAAATAAAAGAAGAAGAATTAATTATAATAAATAAAATTATTGAAAAAGCAAAAAGTTATAATAAAAATTTGGCCGATTATGGAGTTGATATGGCAAGTCCTTTCAAATTATACGCTCCTGTTGGGTGTCTAGAATGCAACACTACTGGATACCATGGACAGATAGGAATATTTGAAGCAATTTATAATAATAAAGAAATAGAAGAAATAATTCCAAAAAATCCAAGCGAGCGCGAAATTAAAGAAGTAGCCAGAGGACAACTCTCTTTAAACATGCAAGAAGATGGACTGGTAAAAATATTAAAAGGAATTACTGACTATGACGAAGTCGCCTCTGTAGTAGACTTAAATGAGGAGTAATTAAACTATTTACAAAAAACACAGAATAGTTCTTGAAGAGGAGCTAGGGAGCGCGACGGCGCGAGCTCGAGGAATTTTTCAGCAGAAAAATATCCGTGTCCTCTGAAAGAAGCTATTCTGTGTTTTTTGTAAATAGTTTAAAAAATAAAAAAAGACATAAATCTCTAAACAATCCTTTGAGAGCATGCGCTTACAAAGTAATATATGATTACAGGATAGCCTCAGTAAATTAAAAATAAACCAGGACGTCCTACGCACATATATAGAGCACGGGGCCGATTGCTTAGAGATTTATGTCCTCTTAACAAAAAAATGCTATAATTGATCTGTATAAAATTCTGATACGAGTATAGCATATTAAGAAAACAATGTCAAGCACTAATAAAAAAATCAATGGCGCAAACCCCGAGTCATCTATTCCAAAAGATGAAGGATTTTTAGACCAAACACTCAGGCCAAGTGTTTGGAATGAATATATTGGTCAAGAAAATATCAAAGCCAATTTGAAAATCCTTTTAACCGCAGCAGAAGAACGTTCTCACCCCGCGGAACACATTCTTTTCTATGGTCCTCCAGGACTGGGTAAGACAACCCTCGCTCACTTAATAGCCAAAGAGACTAGAAGGCAAATAAAAATTACCTCAGGGCCTGCTATTGAAAAAGTTGGAGACCTGGCATCAATACTCACAAACCTCGCTCCTGGTGATATTGTCTTTATAGACGAGATACATCGCTTAAATAAAATGGTTGAAGAAATACTCTATCCTGCTATGGAGTCTGGAGTTCTTGATATAATTATTGGTAAGGGACCATCGGCTCGTACTATTCAACTTGAGCTTCCACCTTTCACTCTCATCGCTGCCACTACACGTATTGCCCTACTTTCATCTCCTCTTCGGTCCCGATTCTCCGGTGGGGTTTTTCGACTTGAATTTTATACACATGATGAAATTAAAAAAATATTGGCTCGCTCTGCCAAAATTCTCGGGGTTGAGCTCGATGATGGAGCCCTAGATGAGATTGCCAAACGTGCTCGATTTACTCCTCGTACTGCCAATTATTTTTTAAAGAGATGTCGAGACTATGCTCAAGTTCATAAAATACCATTATCAAAGAGTGCTGTTAGTTCTGCTTTGGCCCTACTTGAGATAGATGAGATAGGCCTCACTTCTTCTGATCGACGAGTTTTAGAAGTAATAATAAATAAATTCAACGGTGGTCCAGTAGGACTCAAAACTATCTCAGCTGCAACTTCAGAAGAAGAAGCGACCATCGAAGAAGTAATCGAGCCATATCTGATACAACTCGGACTACTTGAAAGAACTTCCCGAGGACGAACTGTTACAAAAAAGGGTTATGAGCATTTAGGTTTTGATTTTATAGAAAAGTAGTTTTTAATATATAATTTTATGCGAATTTTAGCAATCGATCCCGGCTTTGAGAGAATCGGAATCGCGATTATAGAAAAAACAAATAAAAATAAAGACATGCTGATTTATTCGGCTTGTTTTAAAACTTCGGCCAAAATCCTCTTTCACTCCCGACTTACTTTAATTGGAAATGAAGTTGAGAGGGTCATTAAAAAATACAAACCAGCTTGTCTTTCAATTGAGAAACTTTATTTTACAACAAACCAAAAAACAGTCATGGGGGTTTCCGAGGCTCGGGGGGTTATTATATATAGTGCATCCCGTAATGGTCTCGATATTTTTGAATACACCCCTCCTCAAATAAAAGTTGCCGTTACTGGCTACGGCAAATCAACCAAAGAGATGGTTATGTCTATGGTTCCTAGATTAATTGATCTGAACAATAATGTGCGGGGTGACGACGAACTGGATGCAATTGCTATTGGCTTGACCTGCCTAGCTTGTCAAAATTTTCGATAATGTTATCCACAGTAGAGACCTATTGCCAATAAAATAATATTTTGATACAAATAATAATTATAATAGATTTTTAAATTTTAAATTATGAGTTACAAAGATGATGAAGAGTTTAGTGGGGTTGAAGTTGATCTCGATACAGAAGCAGACGCCGAGGAATTACTTATCGATGAAGCTCTTGATGATCCTATTCTTGAAGACGATCTAGTCACAGATGATGACCTACTTGCTGTTGACGAAGATGAGGAACTCGAAGAATTTGCAGGACTCGATGGATCTTCTACTGACTACTAAATAAAATAAACAAAAAATACACACCGGGTGTGAAAGAAGCCCCACACACACGGTGTGTATTTTTTGTTTATTTTATTATAATTTTACAAAATCTTTTCTTACCAATTTTATACACTCCGTTTATTACAACTTCTTTCACATCTGTTATTTTTTTATCTTCTTCTTTGTGTGTTATTGCTCCTTCTTCTACCAGTCTTCTGAAATCATTATTAGAAGAGACTATTTTATTCGACACTAGAGCCTCCATAAGTAACATACCACTCTCAACAATAAACTCATCTACGTTTTCTGGTGTCTCTTTTTTTGAAAATGTATTTTCCCAATTTTCTTGTGCTACGCTAGCTTCTTTTTTCCCTTTTATAGATTTGACAATCTCATAGGCCATAAGTTTTTTAAATCGCATAGGATTTTCACCTGTTTTAATCTTTGTTTCTATATTTTTAATTTCATCCATAGAAATATCAGTTAAGAGTTCTAATCCATTTAGAATAGCACTATCTGGATAAGACATTGCTTTTCCAAACATCTGTGAAGCGTCATCCCCCAGGTTAATACCATTACCCTTAGTTTTGCTCATGGTTATTCCATCAGGAGCATCCATCATTTTATTTGCACGAACAAATTTTTCTTTATTTAGATAAATTTTGGACAAATCTCTACCTACTAACATATTGAATATTTGATCGGCTCCACCGATTTCCATATCAACCCCCATAGCGACACCATCGTATCCTTGCATGAGTGGATAAATGATCTCATGTAATTTTAAAGGTATGTCCTCTTTTAATCTTTTTTTAAATAAATCTCTTTGTAGGATTTGTTGAATAGTAAAATTAGACATTAATTTTAAAATATCTTCTAGTTTTAATTTGGAGAGCCATTTATTATTCCTTTCAAACTTAACAGCATTTTCACCCTTAAAATCAATTAATTGGGTAGCTTGTTTTTTCCAGTTTGACATATTTTTCTCTATTTCTTCATCTGTTAAAACTTTTCTAGTTGAACCTTTATCTGGGTCACCTATTTTTGAAGTAAAATCACCCACCAAAAAGATCACCTCATGGCCGAGATCTTGCAAGATTTTTAAAGCACGTATACCTATAGCATGACCAACATGAAGATATGGCCCCGTAGGATCAAAACCTTGATATATTGTCAGTCTTTCTCCAGACATTAATTTTGTTTTAAGAGCTTCTTTGGAAGGGAAAATACCTGCCACTCCTCTTTCTAAAAATTTATCTATTTTTTCTTCATCTATTATTATTTTGCTCATAATTCGTATTTTAACATATTAAACAATCTTTGTCCGCAGTGGTCATAATTTGTGTTATGATATTAGAATATGAAAAAACATTCATTTAGTTCAATAAAAAATGCATTATTCTTAATAATTGGTATTGGTATTATTTTGACAGGTCTTGCTTTTGCTTGGGTCAGCACCTTAGAATTGCCAGATTTTAAACTCTTTACTGAGAGAAAAATTCAAAGTTCTACAAAGATATATGACCGAACAGGACAAATACTACTATATGACGTACACGAGAATATTAGGAGAACTGTCATCTCTTATGAAGAAATGGGGACCAATATAAAGAATGCCACAGTCGCGATAGAAGATTCTGAATTTTATAATCATAAAGGAATTAGAGTAAAATCAATTCTTCGTGCTGTTTGGTCAAATATAACTGGAGGTAAAACTCAAGGAGGTTCCACAATAACCCAACAATTAATAAAAAATACACTTCTGACTTCAGAGCGTTCTGTAACTCGTAAAATCAAAGAGTGGATTATAGCACTGAAGTTAGAAGGAATCATGAGTAAAGACGAAATCCTTGCTCTATATTTAAACGAGGCACCATATGGTGGAAATATTTATGGGATAGAAGAATCTTCGCGTGCATTTTTTAATAAAAAACCATCAGACCTAACACTCGCGGAATCTGCATATCTTGCTGCAATTCCAAACGGACCAACTTATTATTCTCCTTACCGAAAAAATAGAGATAAGTTGGAGGAAAGAAAAAATTTAGTTTTAAAGAGAATGTTCGACTTAAAATTTATTGACGATAGTGTATACAAGGGAGCTGTAAAAGAAGTGGTGGTTTTTATGCCTGAGAGACCCATGAACATCGCTGCTCCTCACTTTGTTTTTTTTGTTAAAGATTATTTAGAGGGTCGTTATGGAGTTAGTGATCTTGAAGGAAGTGGGATGAAGGTCATCACAACGATTGACTACAATCTACAAAAGAAAGCCGAAGAAGTAGCTCTCGAAAAATCGAAAGAAAATGAGAAAAAGTGGAATGGTAAGAATGCCGCGATTGTGGCGATTGATCCTAAAACAGGTCAAATACTCTCCATGGTAGGATCTCGTAATTATTTTGATAAAACAGTAGATGGCAATTTCAACGTAGCTACTGCATCACGTCAGCCAGGATCATCTTTTAAACCAATAGTTTATGCTAAAGCATTTGAAAAAGGTTATACTACCAATACAACCCTATTTGATGCAAAAACAGAATTCAATGCATCTTGTGATTCAAACGGCAAACCTCTCTTGGGACACAAAAATGCTGATTGTTATACTCCAAGTAATTATGATGATAAATTTCGTGGACCACTCACACTAAAAGCAGCACTAGCTCAATCTATCAACGTTGTAGCAGTAAAGGTTCTTTATCTAGTTGGAATCAAAGATGCAATAAAAATGGCACAAGACCTAGGTATCACAACACTGACCAACCCTACTCGATATGGTCTATCTCTAGTTATCGGAGGTGGTGAAACTACATTACTTGAGATGACTTCGGCTTATGGTGTTTTTGCGGCAAATGGAATTCGCCATCCATACAAAGGAGTTCTCTCTGTGGAGGATTCTAATGGTAAAATTCTCGAACAATATGAGGATAAGCCATATCAAGTCCTCAATCCAAATATTACAAATATTTTATCAAATATTCTCTCTGATGATATAGCGAGAACTCCAACCTTCGGAGCCAACTCTATTTTAAATGTTCCGGGGCATCAAGTAGCTGTTAAAACAGGGACTACAAACAACAATAAAGATGCATGGACTATTGGTTATACGCCTTCTATCGCTGTTGGAGTCTGGGTGGGCAACAACGACAACCTCCCAATGAAAAAGGGCGGTGCCGCTCTTGCTGGCCCTATTTGGAACGCTGTTATGGTAGAAGCTCTAAAAAATATACCCGCCGAATCATTTGATGATCCAGATCCTATAGACCCATCTCTGCCACCAATAATCCGTGGATTCTGGCAAGGAGGAGAGACAATGCAAACAGGTAATATCTCCTATGACACTACAACGGGATTACCTATAAATAATGGTGAGACATCAATTACAAATGTTCATACAATACTTTATTGGTTAGATAAAAATGATCCACTAAATAATATTCCAACAAAGAGTAACAGTGATCTACAATACTCAAACTGGGAATATGGGATACAAAAATGGTGGGCAAACAATTATATGAATTATGAAAATGTAACACCACTGAATACACCTATCACTTACAACACTGATACTTCTTTAGTAAAACCAGAAATTCAAATAAGTGGTCTTGTTAATACTCAATATAAAAACAATGAAAATATTAATTTTACAATTAATATAACAAATCAAATGCCTGTAAAAAAAATAGATGTTTTTTTAAACAACACCTATTTAAAGTCTCTAAAGGTTGGACCATATAGTTTTTCATTTATACCAAAAAATGTCGTTGATATAAAAAACAACAACATTCTCCGTGTTGTTGTTTATGGAACAAATGGAAC
>JBBQGX010000030.1:0-8511 GCA_038323465.1 Minisyncoccia bacterium
TACTTAAAAAATAATCCTAATAACGGAAGCTTAACAAGAATCCAACAAGTATTAAAAGATAACGGTTTATACACAGGAAATATTGATGGTAAATATGGCGACATGACAAAGACTGCTGTTGAAAAATTCCAAAAAATGAAAGGATTAGTAGTAGATGGTAATGTTGGTTTATTAACCCTAGCTGCTATTAATGGAGTAGAATTAAATTGTTATTCTACCCCAAATAACACCACTCCTAACACACACGAAAGAGATAGATCTACGAATAATGTTACACCAGTAGTAAATGATACAATTATTCCTCCAGCAACAACTACAAATGTTACTTACTACAGATTGAATCGTTGTGGGGATGGTCAAATATTTCAAACTTCATCAACGACTGCTTATAGTTCTGGTAATCTAGTTCAAGGAAGCTCTTCCTATTATGTAGTTATTGGTTCATCTTTGTCACCATTTAATGGTTTGACGAGTCTTGTGGGGGTTACTGGAACTGAATTAAAAAGTTGTCCAAATTAATAATAAGAGTTACGCCTTAAAGGACGTTACACAATGTGATTCTGTAGAATCAAAATTATATGAAAAAAATTCTAATGGGGTTGTTTCTTGTAGGGGTTTTAATTATTGGTTTTAAAGCCAATGCTCTTACTATCGATGATGCAATGGTTATGATCCAAAATCTTCAGAAACAAGTTTTGGAATTAAAAGCACAACTTTCTCCTACTCAGGTTCCTGTTTTAAATGGAAATTCGGGTAACTATGAACGTCCATCTGGTTGTACTGCTATTTCTAAATTTAGTAATATCACAGGTAAAGCTTGTGATGGTTCCCAGGGTAGTGCTTATCTACCAGGATGTGCTTCAAATACTGGTTTTAGTAAAACTACAGGCAATGCTTGCGATGGAACAAAGGAAATAATTTATGATGGAAGAGGATGTAGTCCTGTTTCTATTTTTAGCAATATAACAGGATCTCGTTGCGATGGAACACAATTGATGCCTCCTCCACAGATTATCTCCGTTGAACCAGTCTATGATTCAAAGGGTTGTACGATAACAAGTATCTTTAGTATTAAAACAGGTCAAGCTTGTTCTAACTAAAATAATTTAGAAATAAATTTTAACATAAACCCCCGCAAGCGAAGCTTGCGGGGGTTTTGCTTTATAACTTGATTACTTATTTACTTAAGTTGTAGTAGTTTAAGAAGAGTATCTAGTTCTGATCCTTTTATTTCTCTATATTCACCTAAGGGTATTTTGTCTAGTTCTATATTCATAATACGTACACGTCTCAAATCTATAACTTTGTGGTGTAGAGCTTCACACATACGTCTTATTTGGCGTTTCTTGCCCTCTGTGAGGACAATATGGAAGACATCCTTGGTCTTACGCCATATATCACATTTTTTGCTTATAAAACCATCAAAATGGACTCCGTTTGCCATTAACTTAACGAAAGTATCTGAGAATGCTGGTTCAACCTTAACAACATATTCTTTGCCGTGGACATATTTAGGAGAGAGAAGTCTATCTGTAACTCTCCCGTCGTTTGTCATTATAATTAATCCATGAGAGTCTTTGTCGAGTCTTCCGATGGGGAATACAGGAGTAGGAAATTTAGTAACAGAAAGGATATCTTTACTACCGTTGTCTTTATTTGTTGAAATTCCTACTTTCTTATTATAAGCATAATATACATATTCTTTTTTCTTTGCTTTATTATCTACTTCAACCACGTCGTTTCTTTCGACGATATCACCGAGGACTGCTTTTCTTTTATTTATTAAAACATGTCCTTTTTTAATAAGCTCGTCAGCTCCAGTACGAGTTGCGTAGTTATTGAGTGCAAGATATCTGTTGATTCTAATTGGATAAGGGATTTTCATGATTGTGTTTAAGTCTAGGAATATAATATAAACCAGAGGCTAAGATAATAATACTTAATATGACAAATAAATATCTGAAAGGAAGAAACATAAATATCATTATAGAGAATAAAGGTGCGATAATATAAGCTACAGGTGTCATATCTCGAAATACGCTAAGTAAGGATGAGTCTTCTTCTCTTTTATGCGTAAAGAAATATATTTCTGAGGTAGATTCTATCATACTAGCTCCAACTCGAGTTGCAAAAAGTATTATTGCCCATATTGGAACACTTTTTACAGTTATTATTGTAAGTAGAAAAGTTGAAATACCCATAATTAAAAATCCTAGTCGAAGAAGGGTTCTCTTTTTTACTTTATATTTATCTATTAATATTCCAATAGGGAAACTAATTAAAACAAAAGGAGCGAGCATAACAGTAAAGATAATACCTATCTGTTCCCATCCGAGACCTATGTGATTATATAAATATATAGGAGTATAAACAACCATCCAAGCATAGAAAAATTGCAATACGAAGTTTATCATATTTATAGCTAGCATGTGATGATTTGTTTTTAAAAATTTATATGTTTCTAAGAATGGAGTTTTTTTATATACACTATCCTTGAATGTTCTTACTGAAAACATTAATCCGATAGTCATGATGATAGTAGTTACAAACGAAATTATGTATATAGCTTCATAACCACCCTCACGAGTTATTAAGAATGAAGTGATAAGAGGGGATATCATCCAAGCTATATTTATAATTGTAAGATATAACCCCCTAGTTCTCCCTATTTTAGTAGGATCTTCAAAGTGTTCAATAAATATGTCTATACATAAAAAGATTAAACTATTTGTAGATATTAGTGTTATGAAAGAAACACCTATAGTATAAGGATTACTTGAAGTTATCATCCCTACAAGGGATAACATGTTTAATAAGAGTAGCCAAAGTATAAATTTACGATTACCTATCCATTCTAAAATAGTTGAACTTTTAGAAAGTAAAATCAAAGTAATTATAGATGCTATTGTATATAAAATACCGACATATTTTTCAGATATAATTCTAATTAAAAATGTTGAATTAACATAAGCAGATAGTGCTATGTGTAAACTAAATAAGAATGACAAAGCATACATTCGACTTATTTTATTTGTTTCCATTTTTTTTTATTTAAATACTTAATAATACAGGTATGACAAGTGGTCTTTTCGCTGTTTTCTGGAATAGGAATTTTGAAATATTGTCCCCAAGTGTAGTTTTAATATTATCAAAATTAATTGGATTCATACCGATTGTTCCTTCCTCTATTGTTTTTTTTATTATAATTCTTACTTGGTGTAGTAATTCCTGATTTTCTTTTAGATATATAAATCCTCGTGAAATTATATCTGGAGATTTACGAAGTTTGCCAGTAGAACTATCAATAGTTGCTATGAGTACAAACATGCCATCTTGAGCTAGCATAACACGGTCCCTGATAACAACATCTTGTTCATCTCCAATAGAAAAACCATCCACCATCATAGGTCCACTTGGAGCTTTTTCTTTACGAAGAATAATTTTATTTCCATTGTCTATTATTTCTATTATGGAACCATTGTCAGGAACAATGATATTGTCTCCTGACATACCTAGAGACATTGCTACCTCTCTGTGTTTTACGAGCATAGAATGCCATCCATGTATAGGAACAAAGAATTTTGGATGAGTTTTTCTATGGAGCCATTTGATATCTTCTTGATTCCCATGACCTGTAGCATGCACCGTTTCTTCGCTTGTTCGATAACTAATAATCCTAATACCATGACGAGTTAAATTATCTTTCAAATGTTGAACAGCAATTTCGTTTCCAGGAACAATAGAAGAAGAAAGGATTATTGTATCTCCTGGCTTAATTATAAATTTCTTGTGAGTTTTGTTTGCAGCACGATTTAGCGCAGCAAATTCTTCTCCTTGAGCTCCTGTCATCATAATGAGAACTTTATTTGGAGCATATTTATCAACATCCTCAATAGGTATAATAGTACCTTTCTTTGGAGTAAAGATTCCAGCAGATTCACAAACTTCCATATTAGTTTTTAGGGATCTACCATCTAGTATAACTTTTTTTCCAAGTGATTCAGCGATCTCAACTATCTTCATAAGACGAGTGATAGATGAAGCAAAAGCTGAGATGATGATACGGCCAGTTCCTTGACGAATAAGCTTATCTAATCCTTCATGAACTTTAATTTCTGGAATAGAAAATCCTTCATTTTCTATGTTTGTAGAGTCTGTCATAAGAAGAAGCACTTTTTCTTTATCAAAGAAAGCATATTCTTTTTCTTCTTCATCTGTAACCACTCCATCAATCTGGTCGAGTTTATAGTCTCCTGGGGTCACGATTGATCCATATGGAGTTTCTATAACGATTCCCATAGAGTCGGGCATAGTATGAGTAACACCAAAAAATCTAATACGTAAATCACCCGCATAGATAACAGAGTCTTTCTCGACGATGTTTGCTTTAAGTGGAGCCAAATGAGGAAATTCTTCTTGGCGTTTTTTCATAACCAATATAGAGAGATTTCTAGAGTATAATGGGGGATTACCAATACGATCCATAACAAGAGGGATCCCACCAATATGATCAAGGTGTCCATGAGTTACAAGCATAGCTCTGATTTTATCTTTTCTTTCTTCCAAGTAAGTAGTATTGGGGATTATATAGTCAATCCCTGGGGTGTCTTCTGTTTTGAATTGCATGCCTGCGTCGATAACTATTATATCATTACCTATTTCTATGGCAGTCATATTCTTTCCGATTTCCTCTACTCCTCCAAGGGGAATTATTCGGATGACTCCTGCTTCGGGTGGGGGTATGAGATTGGTTTTTCTTTTTGGGTGTGTTAAAATATTATTTTTAGGAGGAGCAGGGTTTTGAACTCGAGGACGATGTCCACCTTTTGTATTCCCATATTGATAACTTCCTCGACTAATTTTATTTGTATCTCGATTATGATCTTGTTTTATATTTTGTATTTGTGGTTTTTGTATCACTTTTGTAATAGTTCCTATATTTGTAGTTTTTAGAGTTTGAGATTTATGAATAACCCTTATAGGATTTGTCCTACGAGGTTGGAAATTATTATTTTTATTTATTCGGTTATTCTGTGTTTTTTGTATTTCGTTCATAGTTAGTTATTTATTTAGTAAAGATTTTCCATACATGATCTTTGTTTATATACCATGTATAAATTGATCCGAATCGATCGGATGGGTTAATTAATGTGTCGAGATTTATATTATTAAGTTCCTTTGATGTTACATATAGATATTTAGGAGAATATATAAGAAGTGCTGGTAAATCTTTATTAAATTCTAATACAAAATCTTTATATTTATCATTTCTATTTTCTACTTTAATTGTTTTTTGAGCTTCTTCGAGAATTTTATCAATTTTTGGATTACTGTACATTGCAATATTTAGTCCAGGATCTTTCTTTTGTGAAGAATGCCAGAAAGAGTAAAGGTCAGATTCATGATTAATTATTTGACCAAAGAAGAGAGTTTCATATTCTCGGTTTCTAATAATTTGATTAAGCGGGCCCATCTCATATACTTTTTCAGTATTTACCTTTACGCCAATCTTTCCTAGTTGATTCTTTATCAATTCGCTAGTTTGTTTAAGCTCTGGGGTGTCTCCTGTTGTTAAAGAAAATTCGAGAATAGTAGCCGGACCATTATTCACTGTTACCTTTTGTGTGACAGTTTTCTTTCCAACTTTTTTTGTTACAGTTTTTGTGGTAGTTCCACCTTTTGTTCTTATCCCATCAGCTCCTAGTTTCCATCCACTTTTTTCTAGAAGTTCATTGGCCTTATCAATAGTATCTTCTATTGAAGAATTAGTAGTATTTTTTAAGATTGTTTCAGGTATTGGGTTGTTAACTATTGTTCCATATCCGTAGAGAACTTTATCAACTATCTCTTTTCGATCTAAGGCATAATCAAAAGCACGAACAACATTAATATCGCTAAAAATTTTATTGTTAGTACTGTTATAAAACAATCCGAAAATTCTTGGAGTAAAAGCTGTGTGTATAATACTAGAACCATTTATTATTACTTCCGCATTTTTAGGACTAATACTATTCGCTTGATCTATCGATCCATCTAAAATAGCTTTTACTAAATCTTTTTCGTTGGAAAAAGAAATAATAGATAGATTCTTTATATGGGGGGCTCCGAGTGTAAAATTTGAAAAACTTTTTAAATTGTATTTTTGTGGAATGCCATCATTATTTTTTGTAACAGATTCAATTTTATAAGGACCAGAACCTATCGCTTTAACATTGTAAGGAGAAAGGCTAAATTCAATGTTTTTTACATTTTTCCAAAGAACAGCAGGAAGTATCCCAATAGTTGTGTTATCTAAGAATGATATATAGGGTTGTTTTAATCTAAAAATAATTGTTTTTTCATCGATTTTTTCTACAGTGATTCCATCCCAGCTTACTCGGCGAGGACTTTTTATTGTGGGATCTTTAATTTTTTCGATTGTGAAAATCACATCATCCGCATTTACCGTAAGGTTATTTTGGAATCTGGCATTCTTCTTAATTATAAAAGTATAGCTAAGTCCATCAGAAGATACTGTATAAGATTCAGCTAAATCAGGGATAAAACTTCCGCTTGGTGTTTTTCTCATTAACCCACTGTAAACTAATGCGGTTAGATCTTTGTCGGCGTCAGATATGGCGAGTACTGGATTTATGAGTGTTGGCATACCAATGATACCTTCTTTTATTGAGCCTCCGTTTGTTGGAACATCAACCAAAAATTCATTATTTAATGCGTTTAAAATTAAAAACATCAAAAAAATAGCAATTATAGTTATTGTTGTAAATATAAAAAATTCTTTTTTAGAAAATGATGCGAGTGCATCACGAAGTTCTTTTTTTTTGGGAATACGAAATTCTTTTATAAATGAGAGAAATTTATGCATAATGACACTCAAAAGAGTGATTTAATTCTTATTTGTTAATGGAGTTAAAATTATCTCCCTTTGGTAGATCTTCCGTAAGGATGACTACTTAACCAATATTGCAAAAAGAGATGAGGCCGTCAGCAAAACAGCAATAACTATACTAGTTATAAATAAAAATTTCTCAAAACCACGGCGTGTGTGATAAAGTCCACCACTGTCTCCTCCTCCTAGTACACCTCCTACTCCAGCATCAGATTGCTGAAGCAAAATAGCACCAATTAGGATAATAGATAGTATTATTTGTATATACGGCAATATATTAGTAACAATCGTCATAAATCATATGCTACTATATTTTGGCAAATATTGCAAGAAAAATTGGTTATTTATTTGGTTCAACATGAATGAGAATATTGAGTATTTCTGGCATTTCCATTTTAATTTTATCTTTTAGATTATGAGAAATACTGTGTCCTTCTCTAACAGAGATGCTTCCATCGACGGTAATATGTAAGTCTACGTGATATTTCGTTCCTGTTTTTCTAACAAAACATTTTTCTGTATTTATAATTTCCTCAACTTTTTTTGAGATATTTCTAACTCTTAATACTATTTCATCATGAGTATGTTCATCCATAATCTCACCAAATGCTGGCCTTATTATTAAATAACAGTTATATAGGATGAATCCCGAAGCAAAAAGTGCCGCCCAATCATCCGCAGATTCAAATCCTTTACCCAAGATCAAGGCAATACTTATACCAATAAAAGCAGCCACTGATGTGATGGCGTCACTTCTGTGATGCCATGCATCAGCTTTCAATGATGTGCTTTTTGTTTCTTTGCTTTTCTTTATAACTAAACGATAAGATATTTCTTTCCAAGCAATAATAATACCAAGAATGATGAGAGTGTAGGCTTTTGGAACTTCATGAGGAGTTCCTATGTTGTGAATACTTTGTTTTGCTATTATAAAAGCTGCTACAACCAAAAACCCAACAACAACGAATGTCACAATGGGTTCTATTTTTCCATGGCCGTATGGATGATTTTCATCAGCAGGTTTATTTGAATATTTGATCCCAAGGAGAACTATTGTAGAAGAAAATATATCCGTTGTTGATTCTATTGCGTCTGCAATAAGAGCGTATGAATTTCCAAAATAACCGGCTACCCATTTTATAGTTGCTAGAGACGCATTACTTATAATACTGAAATACATTGTTTTAATAGCAGTTTTTTCATGAGACATGGGGATATTGTAGCATGCGAAGGGGCAGTTAAAAAGACTAGATAAAAATTTATACCCTAGTAATTTAGATTTTTTTTTGCTAGTATGTCCTTATGCCCAGGTGGCGGAATTGGTATACGCGCTAGTCTTAGGAACTAGTGGAGCAATCCTTGGAGGTTCAAGTCCTCTCCTGGGCACATTTATACAAAAGACCATAGCGAAAGCCATGGTCTTTTGTATGTGCTTATTGACTAAAAAATTAAAAGTGCTTTAATTGGGGTAAATTTAAAAGAGCACAACTACCCCCGAATCCGAACACTAATTAATTAATAATCTATCTCTAATAATACCACAATACTGTGGATTTTTTTGTTTTAATTTACTCATTTCAATATCAAACATTTCTTTCGGTGTCTTGTAATTCAAACATTTC
>JBBQGX010000031.1:0-8507 GCA_038323465.1 Minisyncoccia bacterium
AGACCTTTAATAATCGCGTCGAATGTCTGTGAGCGACCCATAATATCATCAGACTTTATTGTTAACATTTCACGTAGTGAGTAAGCGGCACCATGACCTTCAAGTGCCCAGACCTCCATTTCTCCGAATCTCTGTCCTCCACCTTGTGCTTTACCACCAAGAGGTTGTTGAGTAATAAGTGAGTAAGGACCGATCGAACGCATATGTAATTTATCTTCAACCATGTGATGGAGTTTCAGCATGTACATGTAACCAATAGCTACATCTTGTTCAAAAGCATCACCTGTTCTTCCGTCATAAAGTGTTACGCGTCCGTTCTCTGGCATACCAGCTTTGACGAGCTCGGCTTTGATTTCAGGAACTGTAGCAGATGAAAATGATGGAACGATAGCTTGATATCCGAGAGTATGTGCTGCATACCCGAGATGCATTTCAAGAATCTGTCCCAAGTTCATACGAGAAGGAACTCCAAGTGGAGTGAGTACTATATCAACAGGCGTACCATCAGCCATAAATGGCATTTCTTCTTCTGGTAGAATAACTGAAATAACTCCTTTGTTTCCATGGCGTCCGGAAAGTTTGTCTCCGACTGAAATATTTCTGATCTGAGCAATTTCTACAACAATTCTCTTTATAATTCCAGATTCAAGATTGTGTCCTTGGTCACGAGAAAAAATCTTGACACCAGTTATACGTCCTTTTTTACCATGTTCAAGTCGGAGTGATGTATCTTTCACGTCACGAGCTTTTTCAGTGAAGATTGAGCGAAGCAATCTCTCTTCTGGAGTAAGTTCTGTCTCACCTTTTGGAGTAATTTTACCAACAAGGATATCATTCTCGCGGACTTCTGCTCCAACTACAATGATTCCATCTTCATCCAAATCTTTCAATTTATTTTCACCAACATTTGGTATATCACGAGTTGTGATTTCTGGCCCAAGTTTTGTATCACGAACATTACAAACGAACTCTGTAACATAAATACTTGTAAATTTACTTTCTTTTACTAATTTTTCAGAGAGAATAATCGCATCTTCGTAGTTTGCTCCACCCCATGACATAAAGGCAACAAGAGCATTTTGACCGAGAGCTATCTGTCCGTGATCAGTTGTTGAAGTATCAGCAAGAACTTGCCCACGCTTTATCTTGTCGCCCATAGAGACACTTGGTCTCTGGTGTAATATTGAAAAATTATTTGAACGAGAAAAAGAAATCAATGGATATAAATGATCTTTACCTTTATCATCTTCAACTATAATTTTCTTTGCATCAACATATGTAATAGTACCTGCAATTTCGGCTATAATCATTCTACCTGAATATCTACTAGCAGATTCTTCTATGCCGGTAGCTACGAGTGGTATTTCTGGAATGACACATGGTAATGCCTGCTTCTGCATATTACTACCCATGAGTGTTCTGTGGGCATCGTCGTGTTCTAAAAATGGAATCATCGAAGTAGCTATCGAGAAAGCTTGGTTTGTGGCAACATCGATATAATCAATCTCATTTTTATCTATCATTCCTGGCTTTGTTTTAAGACGAGCTTCAACTTTATCTTCAATAATGTTTCCAGATTCATCATAATCAATACCTGCGTGAGCAATATTATAATTTTCTTCTTCAAGAGCATTTAAGTAAACTACTTCTTTTGTAATTTTTCCTTTATTAACTTTTATATAAGGTGTCTCAATTATTCCAAATTCATTGATTTTTGCATAAGTTGAAAGGTTTAAGATGAGACCAATGTTTGGACCCTCGGGTGTGTGTATAGGGCATACGCGACCGTAGTGAGATGTGTGTACGTCACGAACTTCAAGTCCAGCGCGTTCACGAGTAAGACCTCCAGGACCAAGTGCTGAAATTCTACGCAAGTGTTCTATTTCAGCCATAACATTCTCTTGGTTCATGAATTGTGAGAGCTGGTTTGCAGTAAAGAACTCCTTGATACGAGCTTGAAGTGGACGCTGATTTATTATCTGTATAGGCATTGTCGTACCAACATCGATAGTAGACATTCTGTCTTGAACATTTCTTTTAATTTGAGCCATACCCATACGAATTTTCTGTTGAAACATTTCTCCAACATAACGAACGCGACGCTGACCCAAGTGATCGATATCGTCTCCTTTTGCATGAATATCATTATTAAGAGCAATGATATTCTTTACTATAGTAACAACATCATCGGCGTTTATGGTACGACGTTCCATTTCTTTCTCATCCATACTATTTTCAAAACGCTTGTTAAAACGGAATCTTCCAACTGGAGATAGGTCATAACGTTCAGAAGAAAGTAAAATATTCATAAATTCCTTTGCATTCTCAGGAGTTGCAAGGTCTCCATCGCGAAGACGTTTGTATATTTCAATAAATGAGTCAGGAAGAGTCTTTGCTGGATCTTTTTCAAGACAAACTTTTAACACTTTCAAAAGTTCTTCATCGTCGCCAAAAGCTTTGGTCATAGCTTCATCTGTTGTAAGTCCTAGGACACGAAGAAGTGAAGCGACGGAGAATTTGCGCTTCTTGTCGATACGGACATAAACCGCACCATCACTATCTGATTCAATTTCAATCCAAACCCCACGAGCTGGAATTATTTTTGCTCCGAAGTAACGCTTACCTTTACTTTCTGATTCTGTAAAAAATACTCCGAAGGATCTCGTAAGCTGTCCAACGATAACACGTTCAACTCCGTTGATTATGAAAGTACCATGCTTGGTCATGAGTGGTACATCTGCCATAAAAATTTCTTGCTCTTTACTAGTTCCTAATCCTTTATTCAAAAGTTTAACCCGAGCTTTAAGTGGCCCTTCGTAAGTTAACTTATTTATTTTTGTATACTCTTCATCAAACTTTGGTTCTCCGAGTGAGAATGATGTAAAATCTAATTGAAACTTTTTATCAGAATAATCATTTATTGGTGAAAATTCTTTAAAGACTTCTTTGATACCTTTTTCAACTAACCAAGCAAAAGAATTTAATTGATCTTCAATCAAATTTGGAAACTCGACTAACGGTTTTTTATAGCGCGAAAAATACTTCTTCTCAACTGTAGATGATTTCTTCATAATAATTGTACCTAGGTTTTGCCTTTGAGTTGCCCCAAGGCAATTCCTAGATTCTTCTTTAAAAAACAGAAAAAACTAAAGGTGACCAAACCTCTGTTTAATTTTGCGAACTATTTATAATGGGTTGTATTGTGTTTTAACACGATTATACCAAGAGTTTATAATTGATTGATACCCATAACTCAATCTGTCAATCTGAGAAATATCCTATACTATTTGGCCCCAAAAGTCAAGAGCAAATTAAACAAAAAAATTGCTCTGGAGACATATCCCTGAGGCAAGACCTCAGGGATACCTTGGGGATATAAAAATGCCTGATTATTTCAGGGCATTTTTTGTTTTCCATTCTTCTATATCTTTATGATTCCCTGAAAGAAGAACGCTTGGTACTTTGTATTTCTTTTTATTATAAACAAATACTTCTGGGCGAGTGTAAACTTCACTACTTGAAACTCTTTCTTCTTCGCGAGAATCAAAATTACCAAGGACTCCTTCGATCTGGCGAGATATGGAGTCTATTAAAACCATAGCTGGTATTTCCCCTCCTGTCAAAACATAATCACCAATAGAATACTTTGTAGTTTTTAATATCTTGTCCATACGAGCATCTATTCCCTCGTAACGTCCACAAATCAAAATTATATCTGTATATTTTTTAGATATCTTCTTCCCTATTTCTGTTGTAAACTTCTCTGCACTCGGTACAAAATTAATAACCAGAGTTTTGCTTTTTGGTGTTTGCTTTTTTGTATTTACTTTCTTATTTTTATTAGTAATTAGTAATTGATAATTAGTAATTTTCTTTAAGACTGATTCCACCGCCTTTATCATCGGTTCAGCCATCATAACCATACCTGGACCCCCAGCATAAGGACGCTCATCTATTTGAGCCGAGATGTTACCATCAGGCCAAACTTTCTTATATTTACCAAAAACAAACTTTCGAGGATTCACAAAAGAAACAGAAATCTTCTTTTCTTTTATTGCTCGCCCTAAAATAGACTCTTTTATGTAAGAGTCTATAACCCCTTCGAATAATGTAACCACATGAAAATTCATAAACACATAATACCACAAGAAATAATTGGGGGCTACGATGTTAAACATTTATTATGTTTTATTAAATTTTCTATTCTTTTTCACTATATCTTTTCGTTCACCATCTCTCTTGTTTTTGTTCCAAAAATACCATCGGGAGTTAAATTGTTAGACATCTGTAATTTAATAACTGCAGCTCTTACAGATACTCCATAATAATAAGTTTCATTACCTGGTGAATTAATTCCAGTTTCTTTAATAATATAACCATGAGTATTTAGATATTTTTGTAGTTGATTTACTTCAGTTATATCATTATGATCAGAACCTAATTTAAGTGATTTAGAAAATACATAATGGGAATCATTTGCATTGAAAGTAGTTTCAGTAGTAGAAACAGTAGTATTATTATTTGATATCTTTGTAATTACTCCCATTGTCTTTGGTCCAACAACACCATCGGGGTTTAACTCATTATTAGATTGAAATCTAATAACAGCATTTAAAGTTATAGGTCCAAATGAACCATCGGGAGTACCCGAACTATATCCATGAGTATTAAGATAGGTTTGAAGGTTTTTTATATCATCTCCTTCCATCCCTTGTCTAAGGGTCCGAGTAGTATTGATTGAAGCTTGAGTAATTGATTGTACTACTGATGGTATTTGTGCTGGAAACTGCTCAGCTAATTGTCTGGCTGCTTCTATGTTACCGTTCTTAATTAAATTATTATAGCGAGTCAAAACAGAACTCCCTGATGAGACAGTTGGGGATGTTTTCGAAATTACATAAATAAAACTTGCGGAAGCAGAGTTCCCGTAAGTATCACAAACTAGAGTGTATAATGTTGTGGTTGATGATATTGCTATTGGAGTTGTATAAAGAGTACCACTTGAGCAACCACTTGGGGTTCCTGTAGTTCCATATCGTATGATATTGGATCCTTCAGTTGAAAGAATCACTAATTGGTTAGATGTGTATGTCCCTGATGTAGGCGTAGCAATAGCTGATGGAGTAGTAGATGAGTAAAGAGAATCACCATATAAACCAGAACCATAATTTATAGCTAATGAAATTGACGGGGAAAATAGAAACAGAAAAATACCTACTATCAATCTGTACTTTGTTCTATTAAGCATTTTTCTTAGCTCCACCATATGAATAATTCCCGTAAGTATTATCTTTCTTTTTGAAAGCAACATTCTTTACTATTGAAGGTACTTTACTAGCGACAAAGAGAGCTGTTATTGATAAAGCCCCCAAAATGAATTCTTTTCTTGTAATTTTTTTATCCATATAATGATTTGATTATATTATAATTATTGATTAATAAAGACTGCAGTAAATCTTAAAAATTTAAAATTTATTAAAAAATCTATTTAATACAATATTTTTATCTATTGTCTGATTATATCCAATTTCTAAAACTTTAGTAGTTCCATCTCGTGGAATACCATATATTTTACCATTTGGAGCAAGAATTCCACCATACCACACTTTATCTACTCCCGTAAAATCTCCAAATAAATTAATTACTTGAGTCACTGGATCAAATTCTAGAATTTGTGTTGTGGTAGCACCTCGTGGCATACCATAAATTTTACCATTTGGTGCGAGAACTCCACCACTCCACTTACCTCCAGCCGCCGCAAAACTACCAAATAAATTTGTCGTCTGTGTTGTGGGATTGATTTCTAATATCTGTGTTGAGCCATAAGGGATACCATAAATTTTACCATTTGGGGCAAGAACTCCACCACTCCATTTAGCGATTCCTGTAAAACTACCAAATAAAGTTGTTGTTTTATTAATTGGATCAATTTCTAATACTTGAGTCGAATCATAAGGTATACCATATATTTTACCATTTGGAGCAAGAACTCCACCGATCCATTTATTACTTCCTAATAATTCCCCAAATAGAGTTGTTGTTTTATTAACTGGATCAATTTCTAGTATTTTTGTTGCACCATAAGGAATACCATATATTTTACCATCTTGTGCTAAAACCGAACCATACCAAGTTCCTGACACCGATCCAAAAGTGGTAGCTGTTCTATTTATTGGATCAATTTCTAGTATTGAAGTATAACTTTTGGGTAATCCATATATTTTACCATTTGGTGCAAGGACTCCATTATTCCATTTTGAAGTACCTACAAAACTGCCAAACAAGGAGGTTGTCTGAGTTGTGGGATCAATTTCTAATACTTGAGTCGAATCATAAGGTATGCCATATATTTTACCATTTGGAGCAAGAACTCCACCAGCACAGCTAGATGATAGTGAATCAAATAAATTAGTTTGATTTGCATTAAATGTTTTTGAGCTTGTGTATTTTCGTAATTTGCTTAGAAAATCATCTCCATCTATATTATTAGTATAATAATCTGGAAAAATTATAGTTGACCCGAGTTGAGCTCCTCCCGTATTATTTCCAAATGTATTTCCGAAAATTCCCATATTATTTATATACTTCTATATTAATAAATCGAGCCGACAAAACATCATCTGCAAGTGTATTTGTGTCGGTAGATGCATAAGTCAGAAGAGTTACAACATCAATACTTGTACGATTGATTTTGAAAAGATTACCAGTCTGATCTATATAGACATCATCAATAGGAACAGTTTTGTTAGCGGTAAAAGCTCCAGTTTTAGTAAGAGTGTACGTTCCTACTGCAATTCTTGCCCAAGTACCAGCGAGAGTATCGGTAATAGTAGTTAAGACCGGATTAGATGTTCCTGATTGAGTCAAGAAGCCTTTGCAAACAAATGACGGGGCATTTTTAATAGTCCCATCTGTATTATGGGAGACCCCAAGGAAATCATTTAAGACTTCCCCCCATGTATTATCATCTGATCCTATTTGTGGTAAACGTGATATAGACATGATATTTGAATTAAATATTTAAGATTAATAATTCTATTATACCAAATAAAAACCTCATTTCAAAACGAAAAGTGGATAACTGTATATTTGCTTTTTATAAAGTTAAATAATACAATTAACTTATTAATAAGTAATTAGTTATATAATAAAATGAATATATTTGGATTAGGAACTCCTGAATTAATTTTAATACTTGTCGTTTTCCTACTTTTCTTTGGTAAAGACAAACTTCCAGAGCTTGCAAAAAACATTGGTAAATCTTTTCAAGCATTAAAAGATGGTTTTAAAGATGGAAGTGGAGAAGAAAAAGCAGAACATAAATCTGAAGAGATAAAAGAATCACTAAAGAAGTAAGACCTTTTTATTATTATGACAACTCTAAAAACCAATGAATCAAAGAGTGTTTTTGAGCATGTTGGGGAATTAAGACGAAAAATATTCATTGCACTTGGTGCCTTTATTGTTGGAGCTATTATTACTCATCTCTTTCACTCGGAAATAATAGCTTTTCTACTGAAACCTGCTAGCGGCCAAAAACTAATATTCCTCTCACCTCTTGAGCCACTATTCTTCATATTTAAGATTGACTTTATTGGCGGATTTATTATTTCCTTCCCTGTTATTATTTGGAGCCTGTTATCATATATAACTCCAGCATTACCTGAAAAGATTAGTAAACATTTGTTCCTCATCTACATTAGTTCAACATTCTTACTTATCGTAGCATTAATCTATGCCTTCTTTATTACCATTCCACTTTCTTTAAGATTTTTATTTTCTATTAGTATTTCAGGAATTGAAAATAACTTCTCAGTTGAAAAGTATCTTAGTTTTTTCATAACTCAAGCTGTTATCATTATGGGTATTTTCCAGGTACCAGTATTAATAATAGAAGGGGTTTATATTGGATTACTTAAAACTAAGTTTTTAACAAATAAACGTCGATATATATACCTGGTACTTCTTGTTGCCCTTGCTGTTATAACTCCCACGACGGATGTCTTTAGTTTAAGTATAGTATTTATCCCTTGTATTGTTATATTTGAGATTAGTCTTTGGATAGGAAAAATAATAGAGAGAATAAGGAGGAAGAAACAACAGTCACAATAAAACGCACCCTAAATTTTATTTCAAATCAATTATTTAGCTTTATTCTCGTCTCCTTCCCTACTATACCATCGGGAGTAAGTCCTTTAGCTTTTTGATACTCTTTGAGAGCATTGAGTGTTTGATTTCCAAAGAAGTTGGTAGATGTTGGTATAGATAGATAACCATTCTTTATTAGATAGTTTTGTAGTTCTTTGACTTCGTTATTGGTCATTCCTTTCTTTAGGGTTTGAGTGAAGTGATAGGTGGAAGAGCCGAGGACAGAGCCTGATTTGATTAAGATGACTGATCCATAGGGAGGGATAGTGTATGAACCACTGACGGGAGCTCCGGTGATGTCTACGTAGTTACCGGTGAGAGATATTGTTTTAGGAGAGAGGGAGGCGTTGTAGTCAAAG
>JBBQGX010000032.1:0-8073 GCA_038323465.1 Minisyncoccia bacterium
CGTAAATGATAAATATAAATACAATTGTGCCAGATTTTGAGCTTGATGGATATCAAGATAATAAAATAAATAAATTCAAGCTGTCGGATTATAAGGGTAAGTGGGTAGTTCTTATTTTTTATCCTGCGGATTTTACTTTTGATTGCCCTACTGAGCTTGAGGATGCAGGTAAACATTACAGTGAAGTAAAAGAATTGGGAGGAGAGATAATGAGTATTAGTACAGATACAGCATTTGTACATAAGGCATGGCATGATAGCTCTAAAGCAATCGGAAGTATTGCATATCCAATGCTTTCTGATACTACAGGAGCACTTTGTCGGATGTTTGGTACTTACATAGAAAATGAAGGACTATCTCTTCGTGGTACTTTTATTATTGATCCTGATGGTATGTTAAAAACTATTGAGATCCATGATAACAGTATAGGAAGGAGTGCAAAAGAAATGGTTAGAAAACTTGAAGCAGTAAAGTTTGTAAGAGAGCACGATGGTAATGTATGTCCAGCAAGCTGGGAACCAGGGAAAGATACTCTTAAGCCAGGAGTTGATCTCATTGGGAAGATTTAAAATGTATTAAAATACTTATCTAGAATATGTTAAAAAAATGCACTTAACTATTAGAATAGTCAGGTGCATTTTGTTTTATAATGATATATTTTAATTAAAAAATATAAAATATATCATTATAAAACAGAGAGAATATATCAAGAAACAAATTGTAAAAAATCTTCTTTCTACAACTTTTTGTTTTTCTGAATCTTCTATTGACATAGAAAATTCAGATTCAATTCCTTTTTTCATGTTTTTTTTGGTTTTAAATTTAGGAACTTATTTTAGTCGTTTACATTATACTACTTAATTTAATGTAGTCAAGAGTTTATGGTAATGTGCGCACACATATGGCGGTCTTCGGATAGAATCGAGTTCTTGCTTTTAAATCTTAAAAAGCATAGTATTCAGAGATAATAGTAATAACTTGTCTAGTATTTAGCAGGTATATAAAATAATTTATGGGAAATTTTCAAGATAGGGACAATAGAGGAGGTGGAGGATTCAGAGGTGGTAATGGTGGTGGAGGCCGACAAAGTTTTGGTGGTAATAGAGGTGGAGACAGAGGAGAAAGAAGAGAAGTCTCAATGCATAAAGCGGTCTGTGATGAATGTAAAAAGAGTTGCGAAGTTCCTTTTCGTCCATCAAGTGATAAGCCTATATATTGTAGTGACTGCTTCGGTAGTAAGAGAGGTAATGAAGCTCCTCGCCGTGAGTTTAATAATGATCGTGGACCAAAGAGAAATTTTAATGACAAGCCTTCATTCTCAAAACCTGCACAGTCTACACAATCTGGATCACAAGATGATATAAAGAAGCAGCTAAACGAAATGAACAGCAAGCTTGATCGCTTAGCAAATGCTATAGAAAAGATGACAGCATCAAAAGTAGCCTCCGATTCTACCGTTGCTACTAAGCCAGTGGTAAAGATAGCGCAAGCTCTGGTTGTGAAAAAAGCAGAAGTGAAAAAAGCTCCAGTAAAAGCTTCACTTCCTGTTAAAAAAGTAGTTGTAAAAGCTCCTGCAAAGAAAATAGTATTAAAGAAAAAGAAGTAATACTCTAGGGATAAAAAATAGCATAGATTTTGCGGAGCAAAATCTATGCTATTTTTTTTATTCTTTTTGTTAGTATATTAATATCAAATTATGGATGTCAAGGCATTGTTGGGGGTACTCTCAGTCATTTTTACTTTGTTTGGGCTTATTATTGTTATTTATTCTATAAAGGATGTATTGGGGGTACTTGCTATTAGTAGCTGGACTTTATCTGAAATACTTTACCTCGTTTATGTTTGTTGTTTGAGTGTACTTATTTTACTAATAATTATATTATTAAGAAATAAAAATAAAATTAGTGAATAGATATGGAAAAAACTATAAATATTAAAGGTGAAGAAATAAGATACATTCTAAAAATAAGAAAAGGAATAAAAAGTATTAGGATAACAATTGGGAACGGTGGTATTGTAAAGGTAAGCGCACCTAGATTTATTCCAGAATTTATTATTAATAATTTTATTAAAGATAAATCAGAGTGGATTATAAAAAAGTCGGATTATTTCTCAAAGATTCCGATAGTTAAAAAAAGAAGCAAAAGAGAAGAGAGGGAAGAGTATTTGAAATACAAAGACAATGCGTACAGTATTGCAAAAGAGAGGTTAGTTTATTTTAACCAATTCTATAATTATAAATGGGAGAAGATTACTATTCGTAACCAGAAAACTAGGTGGGGAAGTTGTTCTCGGAAAGGGAATTTGAATTTTAATTATAAAATCGCACTACTTTCAACTGAGTCCATAGATTATATTATTGTCCATGAGTTATGTCATTTATGTGAATTTAATCATTCAAAATCTTTTTGGAAACTTATAGAAAAAACTATACCTGATTATAAAAGTTTTAAGAATCAATTGAGAAATATGGTATAATAAAAATATGGAAAATAAGAAATTATGGGCAGCAGTTTTAAACATTCTTTCCCTTTGTGTAATAATATTTTTTGTTAGTGCTTTTTTTGTTTACAATATGAAGTTTATAGGGTATGTCCTTCTTGCTCTTGCTGGTTTATGTCTTGTTTCCTTGAGATTATTTAATGTAAAAATTTCTACAATAAAACCGGATATTATTTTCGGGCTTATCGACAATGGGATCCTTGCGATAATGTCAGTATTTGGTGGAAAAATTGCTGGGGTAGCAGGAGCTGTAATTGGAGGAGTCGTCGGTAATTCAATTACCGACGGTATAGCTGGTATTTTTGAAGGATACTGGGCAGAATATCTTATCCCAGACAAGAGAACTATTTTAGGTTCAGCTGTAGGTAAAATGGCAGGGTGTTTACTTGGAGCAGGAGTAGTGTTGATTATTGCCAGTTTTTTCTAGATTTTTTATATAAGTTCCAATAGCGGACCAGATGGCTAGCTACGGTTTTTAGATGATTTTTGATATACTTGTAATTATGAGCTTCACTTACATCTTGGAATGTGCTGATAAGACTTTATATATAGGATCAACTTTAAATATTGAAAAAAGATTAAAGGAACATAATTTTTTTAAAAATGGAGCACATTATACAAAGATTCGTCGTCCTGTAATTTTGAAATACAAAGAAGAATTTGAGACACTAAAAGAGGCACGAAGCAGAGAGTGTGAACTCAAAAAATTAACAAGAAAAGATAAGTTGGAATTGTTCAAAAAATAGCATAAATATCTATAAACCACAACCTATTTTTTACTATTGACAAAATGGTATAAAAAGTAGTATAATACAAGTATTATGAAAAAGACATACATCATATTTTCAATATTTATTTTATTATTAGGAGTCGGAGTGTTGTCTGTTCCAAGTAAATCTGAAGCCTCTTTTTGGGATCATGTTTCTATTGGAATAGGCTACGGTGGTTATAATAATTATTATTCTCCTTATAATAGTGGTTATGGTTATGGTAATAGTTATTCTCCATACTATAGTGGTGGGTACGGTTACTCAAATAGTTATGGTTATCCTTCTTATGGTAGTTATAGTGGCTATAGCAATAATTATTACAGTGGTTACAGTAATTATGGTGGCTATAACAATAATTATTACAATAATTATGGAGGTGATTATTACAATTTTCCTGCATATGGACAGAGAAGTGGATACGGTGGTAGTTATACCAATTGTTATACTCGATGTTATTAATAGAAATATTACAATAAAAAACAAAAATAAAAACCCCTTCAATTTTAAATTGAAGGGGTTTTTATTTTTGTTTTATTCTTCAGCTTGAGGTTTTTCTATTGTGAGTGTTTCGATACTGATAGCTTCACCTGTGATTCGCATTACATCTTTATCAATCTTTTTAAATTCATTATTTGATTTATTAAAGTGACTTACAACAGTTCCTAGTGCATTACCCATTTTTTGATGAAGTTCCTCATAAGTTCTTAAATGATTTCCAAGCTCACCAACTCTTTTTACAATATCTTTTGCACTTTCTTCTATCTGCATTGCTTTCAGTCCTTGAAGGACAGTTTGTAAGTAGGCAAGGAATGAAGTAGGGGAGACAATTATCACTTTGTATTTACTTGCAGCTCTTTGGATAAGGTTCTCTGCTTCATTGCTTGTTCCAACTGTACCAACAAGAAGATCATAGTAAATAGCTTCATGAGGAATAAACATAAAAGCAAAATCCATTGTATTGTTTTCAGGTTGAATATATTTTGAGGTTTCTTCTATTCTTTTCTTTAAATCATTTTCAAAAATCTTTGCTAAATCTTTCTTTCGCATTGGTTCTTTTTCCTCAGACATTCTATTGTAATTCTCAAGTGAGAACTTGGAATCAACAGGGATAATCTTATCTTTTACAAATACCACAGCATCGACGATGTTTCCATCAGGGAATGTGTATTGCATTTGATAAGAACCTGGTGGCATGACATTCTTCAAAAGTGTCTCAAGATAGTATTCACCAAGCACTCCACGTTGTTTGGGGTTTTTTAGGATATCTTGTAGATTTTTTAGTTGGTCAGCAAATCCCACTACTTGCTTATTGGTCTCATCGAGCCTTGTGATTTTTTCTGTAATATCGGCAATGATACGAGAGGTTTCAGATGATTGATATCTCATCGATTGATTGATTTCTTTTTGAGATTCTCCGAGCTTGTTATCAATAGTACGAGAAAGTTCATTAATCTGCGTCAGTAGTAATCCCACAGCTCCATCATTGTTTTCTTTAGGTTTGTTTCTAAGATAGAAGAAGAGTCCAATAACTAAGCCAATAAGGACAATAAGGAATATGATAATTAATGTTTGCATAAGTATAATTATATCATACAAGTATATATAATTTAAGTTAATTTAAACTTGTTTTTTAACGGAATAATAGTATTATTGTTTAATATATATGGAAGATACTAAAAACACAGAGAATAGATTGAATATAAAGAATAAGGATATAAAGATAGATTCAGAGAATCCTATTTTAAAAGGGCAAGGTGTTCTAAGTAAAATAAAAGAATTAGACAAAGACGATGCGGATATTTTGATTCATAGAGTTTTTGAACACTCCGTTTCTGATGGTCTGAGATTAATGGAAAGAGAGAATTTCACGAATACTGAGTATTTTCAATCAATTTCTAATTTTAATTTTTATATAAAACACGAATCTTTAGCAAAGAAGATAATTTCAAATGCAAAGTCTTTAGTTAAAACATCGGCAGACAAAAATAGTTTAAAAGCACTAGAAGAAACATATGCTAAATATCATGAACTTCTAGATAGTGGTAAGGCTGATACTCTAATAGAAAATCCTAAAACTAAAACCTTTAAAGGTAAAGAAGTTATTTCAGAAGTAGATAATTGGTATTCTCAGTTTCTTAAAAATAGGAAGTTTGAATCAGCTGATAGCGATAGTAGATCAAAGGGCGAAAGACTGGCTGAGGATGTTGTCCAAAATATAAAACTTTCTTTAGAGAAAAGGTTTTATCAGGGTGATGTTTTGGATAAAATAATGAATAATCTCATTATTAACTCCAAAGATGAGATTAATAATTTAGCAAATGAAATAATAAATCAAGATAAATACTTAAAAGATAAATATGGAGAGAATGGAAGTGAACTTTATCTAAAAAAATTAAAGCAAGGACTAGAAAGTAAAAATGATATATACAAACTATTAATAAAAAAAGCTTTTAATAATAAAAAACAAAATGGTTCCCATGGAGACGGTTTACTTTCTTTGGAAACTGTTGATAGCTTATGCTTATTTTATAACATTGATTCAGATACTATTAAAAATACAACAGAGTATAAGCCTTTAGATATTACGACCAATATGCAAATATCTCTTGCCGAGAAATACCTTACCAGTGAGATAACAAGTGAAGGAGGACAAATAATATGGAACGAAGGAAACAAAAAGTATGAAGTTTCAAATTCAAATATTGAAAACAAAGAAAATAAATATCTCACCGAAGAGAAAATCTTAGACAAATTAGAAGAATTCCTTCTTGATGAAAAGGTTAATAAAAATTCTATCGCCCAAGGTCTTGCTGGCCTTGACTCTCTTCGTGCATGGAAAATGCGAGATGAATTCATTTCTCGAGGAGTTATTAAAGAATATATCGCCCAAGGTCTTGCTGGTCTTGATTCAGAACGTTCCTGGAAAATGCGAGATGAATTTATCTCTCAAGGAGTTGGTAAAGGTTATATTGCCATGGGTCTTGCTGGTCTTGATTCAGAAACCGCATGGAAAATGCGAGACGAATTTATCTCTCAAGGAGTTGGTAAAAGTCTTATCGCCATGGGTCTTGCTGGTCTTGATTCCGAAACCGCTTGGAAAATGCGAGATGAATTTATCTCTCAAGGAGTTGATAAAGGTAATATCGCCCGAGGTCTCGCTGGCCTTGACTCAGAACGTGCATGGAAAATGCGAGATGAACTTATCTCTCAAGGAGTTGGTAAAGGTTATATAGCCCAAGGTCTTGCTGGTGATTATACTACTTTTGTCTGGCAGTCGAAGAATAAAGAAAAGAGTTTTTCAGGAAATTTTGAAGATAAATTAAAACTTTTGAATATCTTAAATACTTTATCTCCAGTTAATATTGTGAGCAAAAAAGAAATTTTAAAAGAATCAAAAGAAAACAAAGAAACCAAATATCTCACCGAAGAGAAAATCTTAGACAAATTAGAAGAATTCCTTCTTGATGAAAAGGTTGATAAATATTCTATCGCCCAAGGTCTTGCTGGCCTTGACTCTCTTCGTGCTTGGAAAATGCGAGAAGAATTTATCTCTCAAGGAGTTGATAAAGATTATATCGCCCTTGGTCTTGCTGGTCTCGACTCAGAACGTGCTTGGAAAATGCGAGATGAATTTATCTCTCAAGGAGTTGATAAAGATTATATCGCCTTTGGTCTTGCTGGTCTTGACTCTATTCGTTCCTGGAAAATGCGAGAAGAACTTATCTCTCAAGGAGTTAATAAAAGTTCTATCGCTCGAGGTCTTGCTGGTCTTGACTCTATTCGTTCCTGGAAAATGCGAGAAGAATTTATCTCTCAAGGAGTTTATAAGGGTAATATCGCCATGGGTCTTTCTGGTCTTGATTCCGAAACTGCATGGAAAATGCGAGATGAATTTATCTCACAAGGAGTTAGTAAAGATTATATCGCCCTTGGTCTTGCTGGTCTCGACTCAGAACGTGCTTGGAAAATGCGAGAAGAATTTATCTCTCAAGGAGTTGATAAAGATTATATCGCCATTAGTCTTGCTGGTAATTATACTACTTTTGTTTGGCAACTGAAGAATAAAGAAAATAATAATATTTCTATGACTGTGGAGAAAAATGAGATTAGCCATTCTTTTGATAAGGACAATCTGATAAAAGAAATTTCTGATTATTTTGATAATAAAAAGAAAGAAAAAAAAGAAGTTTTAGGTAATGCATATTTATCAGGAATAAATAGAATAATTAAAGATATTCCTAAAGAATTTCTAAGGACACTATCTGCAAAGAAAGATAATACTATTCTGACTCGTAGATTGGTAAATAAAGCTTTCCCCAGTTCTTTCACTAAAGAAGAAAGAAGTCTTTGGGGAGGTGGTGGAGCTTCTCCTGAGAATTATTTAAATCCTAATGATACAGAGGAAATGCTAGGTGGTGATCCTAATGGAGAAAGAGGTCCAAAGAATGAGGTGATGCGTTTTAGAGAGCCTGTTAGTGGCTTTATCGTTTCGAATATTTATGCCCAAGTTTCTGGTTCAAATGTGGATTCATCCTTGAAGTTTCCACTTAGTAAAAATATTATTGAGAAATCAAAAGAAATAACAATAACATTACCTCATATTGGTCAAAAGGTAAAATTACCAAAATTAATAAATAGTAACTTTATCAAAGAGAGAGTTAAGGGAATAAAAAATGGAAAAGAATTTCCTCTTGATATAGAAGTTGACTCTATGGGTGGCGGACTTATTCTTGATTCTAATAAAGCAGAAGAAATAGCTTACTCTCTAGAAGTGGATGAAATCCCTAAGAAAATGCGAACC
>JBBQGX010000033.1:0-7830 GCA_038323465.1 Minisyncoccia bacterium
GAAATCTCGTTCGAATAATCCTCGCTCGACAGTAGCAACCATAACAGAGATATATGATTATCTTCGTGTTCTTTATGCTCGTGTTGGTAGACCTCATTGTCCAGTTTGTGGAGATGAAATAAAGAAACTTTCCAATGAAGAAATAATGAATTTCGCACTTGAGAAAATTGGTGTTTTCTCCCTCCCCTTAGTAAGGGGAGGGTTAGGGAGGGGTCAGACCCCCTCTGCCTTTGGCATCTCCCCCTTAACAAAGGGGAAAGGAAATACTCGAAAAGTTATGGGTGTAGAATGGGATGAAACTCCAGTTTCTATTTTTTCTCCTGTAATACGAGGAAGAAAGGGTGAATACTATCAACTCCTCTATGATTTATTGAATAAAGGTTTTGCCAAAGTACGTCTTGACGGAGTTATGAAGAATCTCCGCGAACGTATCGATATGGCGAAGACAAAAGTTCATGACATCGATGTCCTAGTAGATACATTTCAACTACATGAATTTCGTGATAATAAAGATGATTCACGTATGCGTTTATCTGAAGCTATAGAACGTGCCCTCCTAGAGTCAGAAGGATTAGTTATCATTAAAATCGCTGATGATGAATTTACCCTGTCTTCAAAATTCGCTTGTGCTCGCGATGGATTTTCTTTCCCTGAAGTAGAACCTCGATTATTTTCTTTCAATTCTCCCTATGGAGCTTGTCCTACTTGTAATGGTTTAGGTAGTAAATATTTTGGAGGAACAGAACCATGTGATGATTGTCATGGAGCACGTCTTCGTCCTGAAGCACTCAATGTTTTTATTGGAAATCATTCCAAGGAAAAAACTGCTTCACAGAAACATAAAAATTCTTCCCGCTTTACCCCAGAGGGGCTCTACACGGATAAGAATTTTCATATTTCTGCTTCGCAATCTTCAAAAAATATAGTTGAACTCACTCATATGTCTATTACAGAAGTTGCTGATTTTTTTATTGAACTTGAATTAAATGAAAAAGAAAAAGAAATATCAAATGTATTAATAAAAGAAATCGAAGCCAGACTCCAATTCATGCTCAATGTCGGACTTGATTATCTTTCACTAGACAGAAAAGCAAACACACTCTCAGGTGGAGAGGCTCAGCGTATTCGTCTCGCATCTCAGCTTGGATCACGACTTGTCGGAGCCCTTTATGTTCTAGATGAGCCCACTATAGGACTTCACCAAAGAGATAACGATAAACTCATAAAAACACTCCATAATCTCCGTGATCTAGGTAATACAATTATTGTTGTTGAACACGACGAAGATACTATTTATGCTTCTGATTATATTGTAGATATTGGACCACTTGCAGGAGTTCACGGTGGGCAAGTAATTGTATCTGATTATTTACAAGACTTACTTGATGCTCCGACCAACAAATCCAAATCTCGCACACTTGCATATCTTCGTAATGAAGCTCAGATTAAAATCCCTGAGAAAAGACGCACAAGTGAAAAGGGAAGTCTTAAAATCGTTGGCGGGAAAATTTTCAATATAGACAATCTAAATGCTGAAGTTCCTCTTGGAAAGATGGTGACTATTACAGGAGTTTCAGGCTCAGGTAAAAGTTCTTTTATGTATGAGATTTTACATAAAAACCTCCAAACTCGTTATGAGAGGAAGCATAGAAGTGCTCAGGTTTATAACTGTGCTTCCTTCACTGGCACAGAATATCTTTCTCGTGCTATTTTGATAGATCAGTCTCCTATAGGACGTACTCCTCGTTCAAACATAGCTACATATACAGGCTCATTTACCCATATCAGGGATATATTTGCGACTAGTGAAGATGCACGACTTCGTGGTTGGAAAGCCAATAGATTCTCTTTTAATGTCAAAGGTGGACGATGTGAGGCATGTGAAGGCAACGGTGAGATAGCAGTTGAAATGCATTTCTTGCCAACAGTTTATGTGACTTGTGATGTTTGCAATGGAAAGAGATTTGATAAAGAAACTTTGGTTATTAAGTATAAAAAGAAAAACATTTTTGAAATATTAGAAATGACAGTTGAAGAAGCAGTTACTTTTTTTGATGAGATTCCAGCTATCTATGATCGTATGAAAACTCTTATGGATGTAGGTATGGGTTATGTAAAACTTGGCCAATCAGCAACGACTCTTTCAGGTGGCGAGGCTCAAAGAGTAAAGATTTCATCAGAGCTTTATCGTCCCCACACAGAGAAAACTATATATCTGCTCGATGAACCAACAGTTGGACTTCATTATGATGATGTTGCGAGACTTCTCGACGTGTTAAACAAACTTGTAAATAAAGGTAACAGTGTCGTCCTCATAGAACACAATATGGACATTATCAAATGCTCTGATTATATTATTGATATCGGCCCTGAGGGGGGACTTGGTGGTGGTAAAATAGTTGCAAGGGGGACACCCGAGGAAGTAGCCAATACTCCAGGTAGTCACACTGGTAAATACTTGAAAAAAGTTTTGAAAAGGAAATAAACAAACAAGCACTTTTTAGGGTACTTGTTTTTGCAAATTTTAGTTTAACTAGTAGTTACTATTACTAGTATTTCCATTAGTGAACTCAAGCTGTAGTGGGTGTAAACCTCCATATCAGTCATGAGATCTTCTTCATTATTTATTTAATTTTAAAATAAGAAATAGGTCAAATTTGGTTATTTTCTTAATAATAATAAATTTGTTATACTAAGTGTATGTTAGAAAGGAACATTGCTTTATATCGTAAATACCGCCCAGAGAACTGGGGTGAGGTTATTGGTCAGGATCATATAGTGAAAGCGATAGGAGGTGCTCTAAAGGCAGGGAAAGTCTCTCACGCTTATCTTTTATGTGGCCCTCGAGGTACAGGGAAGACCACAATAGCGCGTATTATCGCATCAGAGCTTGGTTCATCTCCTAATGATATATACGAGCTAGACGCCGCTTCAAACCGCGGTATTGATGATGTCCGTTCAATTCGTGATAGTGTTGCAACTTCTCCTTTTGATTCAAAATACAAAATATATATTCTTGATGAGGTTCATATGTTTACAAAAGATGCATGGAATGCCCTTTTGAAAACTATAGAAGAACCACCTGCTCATGTGATTTTTATCCTCGCTACTACAGAACTTGAAAAAGTTCCAGAAACAATAATATCTCGTTGTCAGAGTTTCATATTTAAAAAACCGACGGATGCGGTTTTATCTTTAGCCGTGACAAATATTGCAAAAAAAGAATGTTACAAATTAGAAGAAGGAGGAGCTCAACTTATTGCATTACTCTCTGATGGATCTTTTCGTGATGCTTATGGAACTTTACAAAAAGTTATTTCTTTTTCAAATGATTTTTTAATTAGTTTAGAAGATATTGAAGAAGTTACAGGATCACCAAATTCTGTTTTAGTGGATGAATTTTTGAATGCTATTGCTCATAAGGATATCGAGAGAGGTTTTATTACAATAAAAAAAGCGAGTGACCAAAATATTGAAATGCAGGTATATTTAAAAATGATACTAGCGAAGCTTCGTTATGCTTTAATTCTTCGTTATGCTCCCAAAATGCGAAGTGAAATAGAAGGAGTTCTTTCTGAGCACGATATGACTTATATTACAGAGCTAATTGCTTCCAAACCAGAATATATTTCTTCTGGAACATTAGCTGTTTTATTGGAAACATATCAATCTCTACGCAATGCTGTTATTAACGAACTTCCACTTGAATTAGCATTAGTAAAGATTTTAAATGAGAGATAAAGATAAAATATGGGATGTGATAGTAATAGGAGGCGGTGCATCAGGAATGATGGCTGGGGCTATTGCGGGTTCCCGAGGTAAATCAGTTTTAATAATAGATAAAAATAAAGCGCTTGGTGAAAAGCTTAAAATCACAGGCGGAGGTAGATGCAACATAACAAATGCAGAACCGGACATTCATAAATTCTTAGAAATTTACGGAAAAGGTAAGCCTTACTTATATACACCTTTTTCTATTTTTGGAGTTAAGGATACATTTCAATATTTTGAATCAAAAGGCTTACCTCTAGTTACTCAAGCCCGCAACCGAGTTTTCCCAAAGTCAGAACGAGCTTGGGATGTATTTGAGATACTTAAAAAAGAAATAGAGAAAAATAGAGTTATAGTAAAAAATACTTGTGCTGTCAAAAAAATTAATGCGAAAGATGGAGAAATAATAAGTATTGAAACAGATAGTGGAATGCTCTATGCAAAGTCATATATTTTAGCTACTGGTGGTATTTCTCACCCTGAAACTGGCTCAACGGGAGATGGGCTTAAGTGGCTTAAAGATTTAGGTCATACGGTTAAAGATTCAACTCCGACAGTTGTTCCACTTGCTGTCTCTGATTCTTGGATAAAAATTCTTTCTGGTGTATCACTTTCCTTTATGAAGATAACTTTCTTTAAAGATGGGAAAAAGCAGTTTAGTAAAATCGGGAAAATACTCTTTACTCATTTTGGACTCTCAGGACCACTTATACTCAATTGCGCAGGCAAGGTAGATGATTTATTGCAAGATGAAGGTAGCGTGAAGGCATTTATAGATTGTTTCCCTGACACCAATGAAGGAAAACTTGAAAATGATATTATAAAGATTTTTGATATAAATAAAAACAAAGCCTTGAAAACTATTTTTAAAGATATTGCTCCAGAGGGGACAGCAAAGGGTATAGAGATGATAGATATCGGTATAGATTACAATAAGAAAGTTCACAGTATAACAATAGAGGAAAGAAAAAAGATTGTGAAGTTACTGAAAGCCTTACCTTGTGAAATTACGAATCTTATGGGTTATGATAGAGCTGTTGTTGCAGACGGAGGAGTATCACTTTCTGAGATAGATACTAAAACTATGTCCTCGAAATTATACAAGAATTTATATATCACAGGAGATTTATTAAATATGAACAGAAATTCTGGAGGCTACAGTCTCCAGGTATGTTGGACTACTGGTTATATAGCAGGAATATCTTCCTGAGTAGTTTCTTTTTTGTAAATAGCTACAAGATTATAAAGTAGGCTTATTATAAGTGGGCCGATAATTATACCGATTGGCCCCAAGAGTGCTATTCCTCCAATTATTGAGAAGAGCATAAAGAGGGAAGGCACATCGGTGTTCTTTGATATAATATAAGGAGTGAGAAAGTTATCTACCATGCCAACTATTGTTCCAGACCATATAAGAAGTCCCAATGCTTGTATCTGCATCCCATTTATGAGTAAGAAAATAGTAGCAGGTATTGAAACTATTGAGGTCCCAAATGTCGGGATAAACGAAGCCATACCTGCGACAACTCCCCATAGAGCAGGGTTTGGTACTCCAAAAATCCAAAGTCCTAACCACGAAAGTAAACCCTGGACAATAGCTATAAAAAAGGAACCCTTGATGATTCTATTAATTGAATTTTTTAATCCAGATAATATCTCTTTTGTATTTTTTTCTGACAGCGGGATCATTTTCATGAGTCCGCTTGTCCACTCTCCTCCATCTTTTAGCATGTAAAACATTGTAAAAATAGTAAGCACAGCCATGAATAATGTATTGAATGTTGAAGTAAAAAAATTACCGATATTATTTGAAAGAAAAGAAGTTAGACTCGTTATCTTTCCATAAGTATCAAAATGGAAACCATTTGGCATTAAGTTGTTTACAGCTGTGTCTATTTTATTTATAAAAATACTTGTATCTCCACTTTTTATTAAGAACTGATATGCATTTTGAGCTTGGTTAAATATAACTGAACCCATAAAAAAAAGAGGTATACAAAGTAAAGAAAGAAAAAGAAAGGTAGTGATAAAGGATGCAATTCCAGACTTACCTTTAGTTATGTGTTTCTTGATCCATAAATATACAGGGTTTATAACTACTGCAAATGATGCCGCTAGTATAAACACACCCAAGAATGGGAAAAGTATTGCTAATGTAAACAAAAGAACAATTGCTAAAATTGTAAATAAAAAATATCTTTCGGTTCTAGATGTTTCCATTTGTTTATTATACTAATATTTTAGTAAAAGTGCTAGAAAATAACATTATTAATCTGATGGATAACAGTTAACACGAGAGTAGATTAAAAGTTTAAAATCTTTTGTTGTATTAGGAACAAGCATATCTTTTTCTTCAGTAAGAGGGTAGCGTATTTTCTCAATACCTGTTCTACTTGTTTTGTATATTTCCTCCTCTTTGTTTTTTGACCCTTCTATCTCATAAGAAAAGATAGCCGTAATCTTATTTTCTTCTAAGATTCCTGTAATAGTACCAGTATACCCATTTGTCATATCAGGGCCACTTTGTGTACCTTTTTTGGTTCCAGTTACCTTAGTTCCATCTATTGTTATATCAATAAATTCTTGCACTTTGTAGGGTTCATTTGTACTTGTTTCATGGTTGTAAACATAGCATTGACGACCATCTGCCAAAGAAATACTTGGCTGAATTTCTTGCACAGGAAGAGTAATCTTCTCGTTTAGTATAATTCTATTAACTAATTTTGGCACCCAAATACTTTGAGTGGCGAGTAAACTTAAACCAATTATGATTAAAATAAATAAAAATATTCGAATAAATTTCATATGTTAAGTATAACAGATAAAATATAAAACTATACATTCCCGAGATAGAGAGGATGCTATTTTTTATAATAATCAAAATGTCTAATTTAAAACCAAGTATTTTTTTTATATTCAAGATAAGCTTTTCCAAAATGTTTGAAAAGTAATGATTAATTAACTTATTTTTGGCTTATCAACTCCTTTGACTTCTTCAATAAAGAAATCGACTCCGTTAGAAAGAACTTTCACATAACCAGCATTTTTAAATGATCCACCGGGTAAATCTTTTCTAGAAAGATACCCTGTTTTTGCAAGAAACATTCTTATTGGACCACCATGACTTACAACAAGAACTGTTTTGTTTGAATAAGTAACTGATATTTCTCTTAATTTAAGAATAAACCTTGATACCACCTCGTCGTCTGATTCAACATCTTCGGCAACTTTATAAACCCAATTTTCTTCTTCAGTTATGCTAAATCTTTTTTCTAATTCGTTTTTGAAAGCCTCCTCAAATTCATTCGATGGTTTACCTTCAAAACTTCCAAAATTTCTTTCTCTTAATAATTCAGATGTTTGAATTAGAATTTCTCTATCTAGTTTTATTATTTCAGCTGTATCTTGTGCACGAAAAGAATCAGATGAAAATATTGCATCAAACTTAATGTTTTTAAATTCGTTTGCAGTTTCTCCTGCTTGCGATTTACCTTTTTCAGTTAAATTAGAATTTGATTGTCCTTGAATGATATGTTCAATATTCCATTCAGTCTCTCCATGACGAACTAAATAAAGTGTACAATAATTTTCTTTTTGATTCATAAAATTTATTATATCAAGATTCGAGTGTTCTAAACAGGTACAAAAAATATTCCTTAAATTATAAGGATAAAATGACGGGTTGGGAGACTAGAAATTAAGCAAAATTAAGCAAGAACCGTTCTAATTAAGCAAGTAATTAAGCAATAATTAAGCAAGCAATTAAGCAAGAATTAAGCAAGAACGGTTCTTGCTTAATTTTGCTTAATTCCATCCTCATAAATATACTCAAGGTCTTCGATTTCCTCAACGGTTCGATTCTAGTGAATCGCCTAGACGCAAATGAAGCAGTTCATTTGCTTCTCCCAGCAAAATTAACCCGCTTAATAGCGGTTTTTAATTTTGCTGGGAGTTTGGAGTGCTATTGGAACATTTTTGTTGACAAAAAATGAATAAATTGTAATATGGAGTAAAAGTAATTTAAGCACAACTACCCCCGAATCCGAACACTAATTAATT
>JBBQGX010000034.1:0-7822 GCA_038323465.1 Minisyncoccia bacterium
TTAAGGCAAGTCAAAAATGGAAACCAGAAATGGTGATAGTAATTAAAATTTATAAGGAAAATAAAAAGAATGAATACCTTGAAAAATTAGAGGCATATATTAAAAAAAACAAATCTGTTTTGATCTACGGCGGAAATGGTTGGAGTAAGCAATGGCATCAGATTATGAATAAAAATAATCGCAAATATATTAAACATTTTGGAGAAATAACTTTACTAGAAAATGAGGTTAAAAGATCAATTAAGTGATATAATACATTATATGAATAATTCTTCTAATTGGTATTCGACACTCATAAAACCTTCTTGGTCGCCACCTAGTTGGTTATTTGGTCCAGTGTGGACGGTTCTATATGCTATTATTGCTTTTAGTTTTGGGACAGTATTTTATAAAACTTTTATAGGAAAATTATCATGGGTTATAGCACTTCCTTTTATTCTAAATCTTATTTTTAATTTTTCTTTCACCTATTTTCAGTTTGGTTTGAAAAATAACTTACTTGCAGCGATTGATATAATATTGGTGCTTTTGACACTAATTTGGGCATTTGTTGCTATTTGGCCATATACTCGATGGATAGTTTATATAAATATTCCCTATCTTCTTTGGGTATCCTTTGCAACAGTTTTGCAATTAACTATAACTTTTCTAAATAAATAAAATTCTCATATTTATTTATTTATGATAAAATTTAAATATGAAATGTAAAAAATGCGGAACACCATTATATGAAAATTGCAAAGATTGTTTAACTTGTGGTTATTCAGAATCTAAAGAAAAACTCCAAACTGAAATTGAAATTAGAAAAATAACAATTTGTAAAAATATAAAAATTAATGCTCTGTATTTAAAAATTTTTGGACCAACAGACAAGAGAGTTGTTTATAAATTTTTTAAAAGAATATCCTTTATATTAATTGTATTGTGGTTTTTTTATTATTTATTTTTATAACAAGAAAATTAAATATTTCCAATACTAACTGTATTTTGAACATTTGATCTTGCAAGTAAATCATTTTTTAGTTTTTCAGCTACATCTGAGGATATAACATCAAATACTCCTTCGGCTTCGCCGTCTTTGTCATTATTGTCATTACCAGCTGTTAATATCACCAATTTACAAACACCCATAGCTCTATTTGAAAAACTATGTTCTATGGAAACATTTTGAATTTGACGATAAGGGATTGAAACTTCTCTTTTGTTGAAGAAACCTCTTTTAACAGAAAAAGCATTTTCACCTAGAATATAAGTGCAATTTGAATATTCAAACCAACTTATTATAGCTCTACTTAATAAAACCAAACCAGAAATAACAAATAACAACAATAGAACATAGTTCATGACCATTTCAGCTTTATCATTAAATCCGGAAAGAATTTTTGAAATAATTTCAGCCTTATACGATAGAACAACAAAAGATATTATTAATAATATAGTTCCTATAATTATCCTATTATACAAATAATAATAAAATACTCTGATCCCTAATTTTTGTTCTTTTTCCATATATATATATTGTAGCATATATTTTAATCATAAATATAAAAAGCACCTTTTTAAAGGTGCTTTTTATATAACTGAAGGTTTCTAATTAATGAGCTGGGGCCGCATGGCTTCCATTTGAAACACTTTTACCTATCATACGAGCTATTATAACAATAGCTAAAATTAGCAACATAACGATAAACCATTGAAACACAGAACTAGGCATAAAACTACCTGAGCCTTTTACAGTAAGAGCAGTTAAGCCGTTATTATTATCTGAAGTAGTCACAACTTGCTGTAATGGTTGACTTCCGTAAGCACTTGCAACCAAAACACTTTGATTGTTACCATCGTAATTTACGAATGCACCAGAATTACCATTTGGACCTGTAGTGGCGATTCGATTTACAGTGGCAACAGTATTGGGATTTTGGTTTGAATTATAAACTGAGGCTCCTAGAGTATTTGTTCTAACAATTGTTTGAGTTTGCTGTGGAACGTACTGTACTTGAGCGGGTTGCTGTACGTATTGAACTTGAGGTTGAATATACTTAATTTGAGTAGGTTGCTGTACATATTGGACCTGAGCTGGTTGCTGTACGTATTGAACCTGAGCTGGTTGCTGTACGTATTGAATTTGCTGTTGAGCAGGTTCTACATAAGTATAAGGTTGATAAGTTGAAGCCGACTGTACATAGTTATTATTGGCAGGACTATTGCTATAATAAGAATTGGAATAACTTGAAGTATAATAATTAGGAACAATATAAGAAGGATTATATCCTGTCATATCATCAACATAATACGCTGAAACAGAATTGACACCAACAAACAAAAAAACGAAGATTCCAAGGGCTATTAGATTTTTTAATGCTTTATTTTTCATTGGTATATTATATCATACAATGATACCTTTTGTCAAGCACTTATACATAACTAATTTAGCTTGATAAATAAGGATAATTTAGTTATTATATATCAATAAGAAAAAATCATGTATTAAATAATTATTAAAATAATTCCATAAAATGAATAAAAAAACATCAAAAAAATCCATTCGTTTACCTATCCATATATCCCCTTCCTATTATAATTTAGAAATAAGGCCAGATTTAGAATCTGGAACTTTCTCAGGGAAAGAAATCATCAAAATAAAGACAAATAAAGATATAAAACAAATAACTCTCCACTCAAAAGATATAAAGATTGAAACAGTAAAAATAAATAGATCACAAAAAGTAATAGGTAATAAAAAAAATAAGACAACAAAAGAGCAATTTTCATATAAAATAGTTTATGACATTAAAAAAGAGATTGCGACTTTTTACTTTAAAAATAAAATCCTTAAAGGTACATCAGAGCTTTCTATTATTTTCTCTGGAATAATAAATAATCATCTAAGAGGTTTTTATAAAAGTAAATATGTAATAGATGGCAAAGAAAAACATTTAGCAACAACTCAGTTTGAGGCTACTGACGCGCGTCGAGCTTTTCCTTGTTTTGATGAACCAGCCCAGAAAGCAATATTTGAAATATCTCTCATCATACAAAATGAACATACTGCGATATCAAACACACTTCCAGTAAATATAAGAGAGCATAGTGCAGGTTATAAGATAGTCTCATTCTCTCCTACTCCAATAATGTCAACTTATTTACTGGCTTTTATTATAGGAGAATTTGAATATCTAGAAGGATACACAAAAGAAAAAGTTCAAGTCAGGATTTATACAACTACCAGTAAGAAAAACCAGGCCAAATTTGCCCTTGATGTAGCTATAAAGTCTATCGAATTCTTTAATGAGTATTTTGATATCCCTTACCCACTACCTACCCTTGATCTAATTGCTATTCCTGATTTTGAAAGTGCCGCCATGGAAAATTGGGGAGCCGTAACATTTCGCGAATCAGCACTCCTAATAGATGAAGAAAATTCTTCACTTTCAAATAAACAATGGGCAGCTATTGTCATAGCTCATGAATTAGCACACCAATGGTTTGGGAACCTCGTCACAATGAACTGGTGGACTGACCTATGGCTCAATGAAGGTTTTGCCTCTTATATGGAAAACTTCTGTATAGATCATCTATTCCCCAACTGGAATGTATGGAGTCTATTCCTAGCAGATAGATACTCGGTTGCTCAAAGGCTTGATGCTCTTTCAAATTCACATCCTGTAGAAGTAGAAGTTAACCACCCAGATGAAATCAATGAGATCTTTGATATGGTTTCTTATGCAAAAGGTTCTGCTATAATTCGTATGCTTGCAGAGTACATAAGTGAAGACCAATTTCGTGACGGACTTCGTCATTATCTCAAAAAACATAGTTATAAAAATACAAAAACTACTGATTTGTGGGAGTCTTTTGAAAAAACTAGTGGTAAACCTGTAAAAAAAATAATGAATTCTTGGACTAAACAAACAGGATACCCTCTAGTTTCAGTAATCTCTTCAAATAAAGGGATGGAATTAAAACAGGAAAGATTTTTCTCTAGTAGAATTTCAAATAAAAATAATACAGAAAAATCATTATGGCAGATACATATCAAATATAATATTCCAAACAATACAAAAGAATTAAATAAAAAATCCCACAAAAATTTTATTACAAATTCACGGGATGAAAGGATACTAATGGACAAAAGGAGTATAATTATCAAAGAAAAAATTGTTGGTAAAATAAATAAAGATGAAATATCGTTTATTAAAGTTTGCTATGACAAAGAAACTCTAGAATCTCTCAGAAAAGAAATAGTTGAAAATAGAATGGGTGTTGTAGATAGACTTGGAATAATACGAGATATATTTGCTCTAGCTGAAGGTGGATATATAAGTACTACAGAGGCACTAGAGTTCTCTTTATCTTATAAGAATGAGACAGAATATATCGTCTGGTCAGAAATCTCAAGTGGTATAAGTAAAATATATAATCTAATAAATGATGAAGAATTATCAATAAAATTTAAAAAATATGCCTTATCCTTATTTTCATCCATAGCTCTATCTATGGGTTTTGAAAAGAAAATTAATGAAAAACATTCAGATGTATTTTTACGTAATTTAGCGATTGGAAATTCTGCCTTCTATGGAGACAAAAAAGTAATCAGGGAGGCTAAAAAAATCTTTGATTACAAAATTGAGAAAGATATTTCTGCTGATATAAAAGGTGTAATTTATAATGTTGTAGCTCAAAATGGAAATATAAAAGAGTGGAGATTATTTGAAAGTATGTACAAAGAATCCCCTATGCACGAAGAAAAGGAAAGAATGGGTAGGGCTATGGGATCTTTTAAAGATAAAAGTATATTAGAAAAAACACTTAGATTTGCTTTATCTAAAAATGTACGCAATCAAGATGCTCCATTTATATTATCTGCTGTTTGGACAAATAAAGACGGACGTGACTTAACATGGAAATTTATAAAAGATAATTGGACTATAATCCTAAAGAATTTTGCCGAAGGAGGACATTTCTTATCTAGATTACTTTCTCCACTTGGAAACCACACAAATATAAATGACTTAAAAGATGCTAAATTATTCTTTAAAAAGAATAATGCCCCCGGCTCAGAACGAACACTAGAACAAGTGTATGAAAAAATACAGTCAAATAGTGCTTGGTGGAAAGATGATAAAAAAGATATCGAAAACTGGCTCAATAAAAATTACTAAATTTAAAATCACTCTAAATAAAAATTTAGAGTGATTTTAAATTATCTTATATATTAATTATTTTTACAAAATTCTTCAATATCACTTTTCTTTATATCTTCAGGTATTTTATTTATATTAAATACCAAACTTTTTTTAGATAGTTCTTGACCGTTTATATTTAAAGTTGAAATAAAATACTTACCTGGCCAAACATTCCCAACCTTCCAATCAACACTCTTTATATCTTTACCTGTGATATCTTTTGGTATTCCACTTGCAATAGGGCCTTGAACTTTTCTCGTTCCAAAATCATAAAGTGACATGTTAATAGAACTAATTACAGACGAAGAAGAGATAGATATAGAATATTTACAACCTATATACAAATTGGCATCTTTAGCTGGAGAAGTGAAAATTAGATCTATTACTTTTCCATCTTCTTTCTTAATATCCACAATCTCATCTTTTATTATTTTATTATTAAGCAAGATTTCCTTTGGCAAAATTATAGGAACAACCTCTCCCTCTACTGGAATTATAGGAATTACTGGAGTTGCTTCAGTATCAAGAACTACTTTTTTGGGAATATAAACTGGAGTATTTTCTTTATCCATATCAGATAAAACTGAATTAAAATTATTCAAAGCCCAAAACCGAAATAACAAAGCCCCTCCAACTAAAATAACAACTATTATAATTATGTATTTCATTTCTTTCATATTATTTACTACAGATCATTTTTTTCTATATTTTTAATTTTTTTAACAAAATAATCTTCTGCCTCTTGTACGTCTTTTGATAAGGTATCAAATATTTCAATATCTTCTTCTGATAATTTCTTTTTTATATTTTCTGCTTTTAATATCTTGAAGCTTTGTTTTATATCTTCCTTTATTATTCTAAAAATTCTTCGAATATCATCTTCTGTTTGTTCCAGATCGATATATAATTTCTTCGATTCTTTTCTGGGTCTTTTAGATAATCTATAAGTAATATAGATCAAAATTATAAACAAAAGAATAGAAAAATAATAAAGATTATTATTTATAAATCCTAATATATTTTCTTTAGTTTTTGATTCTTCAGAATATTTTTCAACAATAGGAGCTTTTGCTAAAGGGAATTCTATATTTATAACTTTTTCATTTATATTACCAACTTTATCATAGGCTACTACACTAATATTTTTAAAACCAGAATTCTTGGCCATTAAGGCTGTGACAATTTCTTCTTTGGCCTCTATCTCAAAAGTATCTATATCTTCTCCAAATATTTTATATTTATTTAAACCAGAAAGTAAGTCTTTGCTCGTAATCATCAAATAAACAATATTTTGATCAGAGATAGTAGATGCAACTTCTAGGTTAGTAGGACCAACAGTGTCTACATTTATCTTCCTATGGGTAATTTCACCCCACCCAGCACCATTCTTGAAACGAACATGTAAATAGTGGGTTCCGTCAGTTATATTTTTAATCTCTTTTTCTTCAATTGGAGTATTATAAATTACACTTGGAGTCGAATTTGATTGGCTATCATAAAGAAGCTGGACAGCAGTCACTCCCTCAGGAAGTTTCCAAGAAAATGTAGCCTTATTAAGAGAATACCAAGATTCTTCGTCTGGCATATCAGCAGAGGTTATAACAGGAGCTGGTAAAATCTTACTAGTAATACTAGTAGTAGCCACTAATTCTACAGGCTTAACAATTACGGGGACGGAAGGAATGACAACCGTCCCACTGATATTAATAGTGGTTCCATATTTACCAGAAGTAATATCTGTTCCCATCCCATCATTTTCTCTAATTACTCCGTCTGTGAACAAAACAGAAGCTGTTCCTTGTTTTTTAGCCTTAAAAGTGATCGTGGCAACATAACCATTCTGACCATTATAGCCTGGGCTTGGTACACCTCCATTAAAAGTAATTTTACCTGTACTGTTTGAAAAACTTGGTTCTTCTACCCACAAAGTAAAGATCGATGAACTTTTTGTAACAGAAATAACTTCTAATAAATCTACGGGAAATTGAATACTGACCTCTGTATTATTTACCGATTTTTCATTCGTATTAATAAAAACTTTTACTGAAGTTATATTACCAGATGATACATTGGTATTATTTGGTAATATAGACATACTTGCAGCATGAGCATTGTTAAAAAACATCAAAGAAAAAACGACAAATATTAATACTCGAAAAATATATTTAATTATTAATTTATTAATTCTGTAAAACATTATTTTTATTATTTTTTATTTTTCTAACTTTAGAAAGTATAATCCAAATTATTATTATAACAAGTATAATTATATAAAAATTTAAAGAAAAACCAAACACCATTACTCCAGGATTTTTATAGACTGAAATAGTTTTGTTTCCTGCTTTATCATAAGCAGTAACTTTCAAAACAGGATTAACCTTGTCGTTTTGATTAGAAAGAATATACATACTTCCACTTCTAATAGAAGGGCTATCGTTTTCAGAAACTTCATAATAACTAATACCTGATTGATTATCTACTGCCGTAAAAAAAGCAAATTTTTTGCCTTCCAACAAAGAAGAATCTCTACCAATCACAATATCAAATTTTTCTGGATTTGTTTTATCCGAAGCGACCAAACTACTCCATTCATTTATTGGGGCTACTTTGTCATCTTTAGCTAAAACATTAATAGT
>JBBQGX010000035.1:0-7256 GCA_038323465.1 Minisyncoccia bacterium
GAGATGTAAATAGTTTAATTGCATCTTTCTTTGCTTTTGCATAATTATCTCCAAGCATCAAGCTTGGTAATAATGTATTCTCTAGTGCTGTGAATTCAGGAATTAAAGCGGCATCTTGGAAAACAAAACCAAAATTTTTTAACCTAAACCGTGTTGCTTCAGTTTCATCTAATTTAGATATATTTTCACTATCAATAAAGATTGATCCACTTGTAGGTTTATCTAAGAGACTCATTTGATACAATAATGTAGATTTACCAGCACCTGATGGCCCCATAATAGACAGGAATTGTCCTTGGGGAACTTCAAAACTTATTCCTTTAAGAACTTTTGTAATAATTTCACCATTTATAAAATTTTTTACTATTGAATTAACTTTAATCATAAATATAAATTATCTTCCTAAAATAGCATCAAGGGTATTTTGTCTAATAATAAACCATGATGGAATAAATGCTGAAATGATTGATGATATAAATAATACAATAACGCGTGTAGATACATATGATGGTGTAAGTAATAGGTGTCCATCAGCCATTGGTAAAGAGAGAGGGTGTTTAGCAAAATACGGTTGTAAAAAAGCAAAAAGAATGATAACACCAAGAATAACACCTATTGATACATAAAAAATTATTTGGAAGACATAAGATAAAATGAGAGTTGGGGCAGAAATACCTTGTGCTTTTAAAATGCCAAGATACCTTCGACGGCTTGAAGCATTAACAAATATAATTACAAAAACAGTTACAATGCCAACAAGGAGAGCTGTAACACTAATAATATTACCAATCAAACCAAAAGCTTTTTTAAGATCGTTAACAGCAGAGGGGACGGCCTCGTTTGATAGTTTTATATCATTTCTATTTCCCATTGGAATGTTCTGCAAGCTTTCAATAAGTGATGAGTTATCTTTATTGCCGTGTGAATTAATCGCAATTTCTGAATAAGTATAACCCTGTAATCCTAATAGTTCACGAAATATTCTCTCATTAACAAATGCTCTTTGGTCAACTACTGATGATTTAGAGTTTAAAATACCAGCAACAGTAAATTCACGGATGTTATTGCTTGGTAAACGTATGCGAATTTTATCTCCTACTAATACGTGACCGAGTGTCGCGTCAGTCCCTTGTCTTCCTGATGTGTATCCATCTACAAGAGATGAACCTAATACTATAGTATCTAAATTATTATCTTCAAGAAATGAACCTGCAATAATACGTTTATCTACATTGGTAACTTTTTTCTCAAGAGTAGGGTCTATACCTACTATAACAGTACTAGCTTTAGCTGGATTTTTCCCAGCAGTTATATTTTTATATTCATATTCTATACTCGCTCCTTTTGTTAGTCTTGGAGAATAACTAATATAATTTAAACTTTTAAGAAGAGAAATAATGTCATTTGTATTTTGAATAAAATCATATTCTTTAGCTGGTTCAACAAATACATCACCCGTAAGTGAGTCTTTTACTTTAGTCCCGACATCATCTGTGATACCAACAAGCAATCCACCAACTACTATTAAATTAAGAAATGTTAATAATAAGATAAAAACAGTAACAAGTTTTACTGTTAAGGAGCCACGCAAGATACTTTTATATGCAATAAAAAATGCAGTTTTTATCGTTAGTTTTAAATTATTTAGTTTCAATTTCATAATCAGATTTTAATCTTATACTAAAAAATTATATCATTTTTACTCCATCTTTACTATTTAACCTAGATCAAAGAGAACTATTTTTTATTATTCACTATATCATCTCCATGCTTATGCGGATTATGATTCCTACACATTCTATTTGAGCAACGTTCAGGAATAGTTTTTGTGCCTTCCATCATGAGTGACTGGCAGAGGTCGCAGATGTTTCCTGTGGGTTTGGCTTTTATGGCGTTTTTGCAATCTGGATAATTACTACATGAGTAAAATATTCCAAAGCGTCCTTTGCGTTCCATCATTTTACCTTTATTGCAGGTTGGACATGTAATGTCGGTCATTTTTCTTTTCATTTCTTCCTCGTCTTGTTTTACAAATTTACACTTTGGATATCTAGAACATGATATAAAAGTTCCTCCACCGTCGCGTCTGACTCTAATGACTAGTTTACCTCCACCAGATTTTCCTTTCTTCTCTCCACAAGTAGGACACATCTCACCAGTTTCTTTGGGACCATCGAGAACAACACCATCCATAGTTCTGGCTCCATCACAATCCGGATATAGTGAACATGAGTAGAATTTACCACCACGCGATAGTTTAATTATCATAGGAGCCTCGCATTTGGGGCATATGATGTTATCTGGAGCTTCTCCCATATTTGTGGCTTTTGCGAGTTTTTCTTTTTCTTTAACTTCTTTCTGAAATGGGGTATAGAAATCACCTAGCGTTTTTGCATAATCTCTTTTCCCGTTTGAAATATCATCGAGTTCGTCTTCCATCGTGGCCGTAAATGTATCGCTGATATAGTTTGCAAAATTATCTTCCAGAAAAGAAGAAACAACATCTCCTGTGTCAGTAGGAAAAAGAGTCTTACCTTCTTTTCTTACATAACCTCTATCCTCAATAGTCTTCATGATTGAAGCATATGTTGAAGGGCGTCCAATATCACGGGCTTCAAGTTCTTTGACTAAACCTGCTTCGGTATAGCGGTTTGGTGGCTCGGTTGCTTTTTCGTGACTTTCTAATTCGATTAGTTTTAATTCATCTCCGATTTTTACTTCTGGAAGTTCTACATCTTCACCTCGGGCATCGACTTCACAGATGAGCCAGCCCGGGAAAAGAACTCTAGATCCATTTGCTGTAAAGTCTGGAATTTCCTTACTTTCAATATTGGCTGTTATTTTTGTTTTTAATAATTTGGCGTCAGACATTTGAGACGATACTGTTCTCTCCCAAATAAGTTTATAAAGTTTTTTCTGTTCTTCATTATGACCTGCCGAAAATGCTTCAACGTGGGTTGGACGGATAGCCTCATGGGCTTCTTGGGCATTTTTTGATTTAGTCTTGTAAACATGAGCTTCAGCGTATTCTTTTCCATATTTTTTTTCTACAATAGAAAGTATTTGTTTTTGAGCTTCAATGCTGAGGTTTGTACTATCGGTACGCATATAAGTTATGAATCCTGCTTCGTAGAGTTTCTGTGCCACTTGCATGGTGCGTGATGGCGAAAAGCCAAGTCTAGTACTTGCGACTTGCTGGATAGTCGAAGTTGTAAAAGGGGCTCGAGGGCTTCTTTTTTGTTCACTGGCTTTTAAATCTGTGACAAACCATTTTTCTTTATTTCCTTTCTCAAGAATTTTTTCAACCAATTTTTCGTCCCGTGGTTCTTCAACGCAAGAAAGAGAAAGTTCTATTTTTTTATTTGTTTCAAATTTGCCATCAATAGTCCAATATTTCTCTGGTATAAAAGCCCGAATTTCTCTTTCACGTTCCATTATAATTCGTAGGGCAGGGGATTGCACTCGTCCGGCAGAGAGTCCATAACGTACCTTCTTCCAGATAATTCCAGAGAGATCATATCCGACAAGTCTATCAAGTACTCTTCTTGCTTCTTGAGCTTTTACTAAATCCAAATCAATATCACGAGGATTTTTGAGGGCCTCAGTCACAGCCTCTTTGGTGATTTCGTGAAAAGTCACTCTTTTGATAGGAGCTTTGACTTTTTTATCTTCATCGAGTAATTCTTTTAAATGCCAAGAGATAGCTTCTCCTTCGCGGTCCGGGTCGGTTGCAAGCATTATCTCGGTGGCTTTTTCTGCAAGTCCTTTTAATTCATTTACAACTTTATCTTTACCTTTTGATATTTCATAGCGAGGCACAAATCCAGCCGGGATATCTATTGCATCTTTATTTGATTTTGGTAAATCTCTGATGTGGCCGACAGATGCACGTACTGTAAAAGCACCATCGAGATATTTCTCAATAGTCTTTGCTTTTGATGGTGATTCTACAATTAATAATTTCATGTTGGTATAAGTATTACACGAAATCATATTTTTTTGCAAATATGATATAATATATTTACTTAAAATATATGAAGAAAAATAAAAAAATAATTTTAATAGTTCTTTTTATCTTATCAGTAATTATTATAATTTTTGTTCTTTTTAAAAATAAAAATTATGTAACATCTAATTTTACCGATTTTCAATTACCAAATGGAGATCAAGATAAAACTGCAATAGAAAATAGTATTAATACAGGACAGTATAAAGATCGTTCCTACTATGATTTGTTTAATGATTTATATTTTAGATTTCATAAAAAAGACAGCACAGGGATTTTTAAATGTATTGACAATAAAGAAACAAGTGAATGTACTTTTTATAATGCTGTTCTTTATAATAATGAAAAAATATGCAATGAATTTCCAATCGAAAAATATGTTGCATCTCCTGGTAAATATGGAATTTCTAACTTCAAATATTACTATAGATCATCTTGTATATTAAACACTCGCATGCTTGAAAAATATAATTCTGAATTAGATAAAGTTTCGTTTTGTAAAACTTTAAATGAGGGATACATAATAAATGAATGTTTGATATATACCTGTGAATCATATTACTGGAACAAAGAAAAACCTGAAATATGCACAAAAGAGAATATAAATTCTTGGTTTGATATTCGCTAAAATATTAAATTAAATCTTTCTTATCTCACCTAGTTCTTCTTTGATTAATTCTTTTAATTCCATTATAGAAAGGAGGGCGTTGGCTTCGCCGATGTTCATACTGAGTTTTCGGATGAGGTCGTTGCGTTCCATGGGTTCACGAAGAAGCTCTATAATTTTCATTTCATTTTTCCCACAATCTGCATATTTTTCTTTGTCTGTTAATATTTTATTTTCAACTTCAAAACCTAATGCAATGAGAACATCTTCGCTGCAAGTGACTGGAGTAGCCCCTTGTTTGATGAGCCAATTTGTACCATTTGAATTTAAAGAGAAAGCAGATCCAGGAACAGCAAGGACGTCACGATTATAATCGAGAGCAAGTCGTGCTGTAATTAGAGTTCCAGATTTTTCCTCAGCTTCTATTATCAATACGGCCTTTGAAATTCCAGCCATCAATCTATTTCTCTGAGGAAAAGAATAAAGAGTAGCTATGAATGATGGTATTTGTTCAGAGATTAAACATCCTCCTTTGTCGATAATTTCTTGGGCTAGTTTTATGTTTGCTCGTGGAAAGAGAACATTATTGTCGAGTCCTGAGCCAGGAAAAGAAATAGTAGTAAGTCCTGTTTCGATTGCTGTTCTATGAGCTATTGTATCAATACCAATAGCGAGCCCTGAAACAATGACAATCGGATATCCTTTTAATCCTTTTATTATTTTTTCACAAATATCTCGGCCATAAGAAGTGTATTTTCGAGAGCCGACGACGGCGAGGTAAATCATTTCTTCATCAGGAAGCTTGCCTCTGATATATAGATTTTTAGGAGGTTGAGGAATCTCATTTAATCCTTCTGGAAATTGTTCTTTTTTTAATTTATAGATGTCTTCCATGTCTATATTCTATCATTTTTTATTGTCTCATGATAATTTTTGCGAAAAAGTATTTTACGGGGTATAATATAGGGATGTTAGATATTAAATTTATAAGAGAGAATAAGGATGTTATTAAAGAGGGTGCAAAGAAAAAACATATTGAAGTTGATGTTGATGCTCTTTTGATTGCAGATGAAAAAAGACTCGAAATTCTTTCTCGGGTTGAATTTTTGCGTGGAGAACAGAATAAAATGAATAATTCTATTGCTACCGAAAAAGATATGGCTATTCGCGGGCAGATGATAGGAGAGATGAAGTTGGTTAAAGAAGACTTAACTAAAAAAGAAGAAGAGCTGAAAGGTATTATGGCAGAATGGCAATCACTAATGCTCACTATTCCAAACATACCTGACATGTCAGTACCAGAAGGTGAAAGCGACGCAGATAATCAAGAAATAAAGAGTTGGGGAGATAAAACAATCTTTAGTTTTGAGCCTAAGGATCATATTGATTTAATGACAAACTTGAAAATGGTTGACTTTGAGCGTGGTGTGAAGGTTCACGGTTTCCGGGGCTACTTCTTGACTGGAGATGGTGTTCGTCTGTCTATGGCTATATGGAATTATGCAATGGACTTCTTTTCTCAAAAAGGTTTTACTCCCTTTATTCCACCTACAGTAGTAAATAGGAAAACTTTCTTTGGCACGGGTTATTTACCTCAAGGTGAGGATGATTTATACAAAACTCAAGACGGAGATTTTTTGGCTGGCACTGCTGAAGTTCCTCTGATGGGTTTTCATGCCGATGAGATTTTAAAAATAGAAGAGTTACCTAAGAAGTATTTAGGATTTTCTCCTTGCTATAGACGTGAAGCAGGAAGTCATTCAAAAGATACAAAAGGATTGATCCGTGTCAATGAATTTTATAAATTAGAACAAGTGGTTTTGTGTACAGCCTCTCATTCTGAAAGTGTTCTTCTTCATGAAGAGATTAATCGTAATACAGAAGAATTTATTGAATCTTTAAATATTCCTTATCACACAGTTATTAATTGTGGGGGAGATTTAGGTATGGGACAAGTTAAAAAATATGATATTGAACTTTGGGTTCCAAAAGAAAATAAATATCGCGAAATTTCTTCTGCTTCATATTTTCATGATTTCCAAGCCCGTCGTCTCAACACTCGTTATAGAGATGAAGAAGGTAAAACAAGGTATGTTCATTCTCTAAATTGTACCGCTATTCCGACTCCTAGAATTCTTGTTTCGATGGTAGAAAATTTTCAACAGATAGATGGTAGTATAAAAATACCTGTTGTTTTGCAAAAATATTTAGGTAAAGATATTATTTCATAAATTATAAATGAAGGATATACCAACATCACCACGCATAGCTCTCATTAAACGCAATCGTAGAGTGATACGATTGCGTTTGTTTGTATTGTCTATCATTTTATTTATTTCTCTTGTTCTAGCTCTTTCTTATTTTTCCTCTCATCACAAAATTGTAATAAATAAGATTATAATTAATGGTAATAGTATTATTGATGCTGATAAATTAGAAGATAGTATCAATGAAAAATTGGATGGTAAATATTTGGGACTTTTTTCACATTCAAATTTTTTAATATATCCACATGATAAAATCTACAATAATTTGATTTTAGAATTTCCAAGAATAGAAAGTTTGTCAATTAAAAGAGATGGTTTAAATATTCTTGTATTTGATATAAAAGAACGTTTAGGCTCATATTTATATTGTGGACTA
>JBBQGX010000036.1:0-6725 GCA_038323465.1 Minisyncoccia bacterium
TCACGATTTGTATAGCGATATGATTGATTGAATGTTTTCCATTTACTATCCAAAATTTTAGATATTGTGTCCATATACTGTTACTTTACTCTAGTTCACATATAATTTCAATAATGTTAAGATAGGAGCATGAAAACCTTCATAAAAGACAATCTAAGTATAAAAGAGAATAAGAGATGGATTATCCTTCTATCCTTAATTTTCATAGTGTCTCTTTTTGTTGTTATCTTTAATAAAGATGAAAATAATAAGAAAACAGAAGAAGTAGATACTCCTTATAATGTTAGATTTGAAACAATGATGAAAGATTTGGAGGATAAAAATGCTCTTACAAAAGAAAAATATAAATGTACTGAAGATGCAAATGTTTGGTGGACAGAATGTATAATTGAAAAATTAGATCAAGCTTCAGCAGAAAGAGAATGGAAACAGGTTAGACTTGAACAACTAAAAGAAAAAGAAGTTAATGTTTTTAATATGATACCAATCTTAAAAAATGAACAGGATAAGATTTATAAATGGAGAAAAGGTTTTGAGACATCAAGAGATGATTGGTGTGAAGCAAAAATGATATTTGTCGTTGGTTCAGGAACTCCTGGAGCAATTGCAGACTGTAAATTAGATATTGAGATAAATGCAATAAATGATTTAAATGAGCTTTATTATAAAACATTATTATTTGATACTGAAAGTGAAGGTATTACTAATTTTGAACCTACTCAAAAAGATATTGATAATCTAACAAAAACAAATAAAACTGATCGAGGGTGTATTTGGGTTGGAGATAAAGGTTGTGATGATTAATTATTAATAAATTTTAAAAATATGGAAAATATAAAAATAGATAATGAAAAAGTAGAGAATATCAATAAAGATTTTTTGAATAAAAAAAGAAACTCTCTAAGTAAATGGACTCCCGGGATTCTTCTTATTGGTTCAATTCTTGCTTTTAGTAAGCGGTTTAGTAACTCATTACTTGATGAATTTATAATCATGGTCATTGCTATTGGGTCAGGATGTTTTTTCCACAAACTTAAAAGAAGGCTTAAAATAAAGAATAATATATTGAGTAATATCGCTACTTATTTTATCCTTTTAATGATTTCAGCTTCTCTTATTGGAGGATGTACAAGGATTGCAGACATGACCAATAAAAATGCATTGATTTCTGGAGCTACTCGAGTATATTTTATTGATGGGCTAACTTCTGAGTGTATAAGTTCTGCTTCTACGGGTAATGTTCCAATAGATAAACTTAAGAGATATTGTTCTTGCGTTGCAAACGGAACTGCTGATATTACAACAATCCAAGAATCACAAAGTAACCCTGCATCCCAAGCTTATAAAGATAGGGTTGTTCAAATAGCAAACGGTTGTTTAGAGTAATCTTAAGTCTTGTATGTATAAGTTCTGAGGTATAAGTGCTGGAAATAACCCTAAAATGCCACTAAATTGTAATTCTTGTTTAATCGCAGTCCAATTAAGAGTTCTGAACTCGTCCACTAGGGGGAGGTTGATTATGTTAAGATTTTGGTCTAGTATAAGTTTATATGTCAGTAATAATAAAAAATAAAGAACAAATAGAGATAATAAGAGAAGGAGGGAAGATTCTGGCTCACGTCCTAGAGAAGGTTTCGAAGAAAGTTAAAGTTGGAATTTCGACATTTGAGCTTGATAAGTACGCATATGATCTTATTAAAGAAGGAGGAGATATTCCTGCCTTTTTAAACTATAAGCCTGAGGGTGCTCCAAAGGCTTTTCCAGCAACTATTTGTATATCAGTAAATAATGAAATTGTGCACGGTATCCCAAGTAAGGCTCGAATTTTAAAGGAAGGTGATATAGTTTCTCTTGATTTAGGGCTTAAGCATAAAGGACTTTTTACGGACCATGCTGTCACAGTGCCTGTAGGGAAGATTTCAAAAAGAGATAATGATTTGCTTGAGAAGACAAAGAAAGCTTTAGAGATAGGCATTTGGGCAGCAGAAGGAGGTGCTACAGTGGGAGATATAGGTCATGCTATAGAATCATTTGTGAATAGAAAGTATGGTATTGTTCGTGAACTTTCAGGCCACGGAGTAGGAGTGAAGATTCACGAGGATCCATACGTACCAAACTATGGTAAGGCTGGAAAGGGTCAGAAGCTCATACCTGGGATGATTATTGCTATCGAGCCAATGCTGAACATGGGAAGCGATCATATAGTAAGTGCTGACGATAATTGGACTATTAAAACAGCTGACGGAGCAAAGTCTGCACACTTCGAACACACAATACTTATAAAAGAAGGTGAAGCAGAAATTTTAACGAAAGTCTAAAAATATTTGCTTAACCAGAATAGTTTATGATTACGATTCCGTTAAAATAATTTTTCTACAAATTTTTAATTTAAGAAAAATATTTTTTAACTATGCTGGACTGCAATTTATTCATATGGTTTACCATATAAGAAATTGGGAGTATAATAATTTCATATGGAAGGAATTAATTTAAATAACGCTCCGAAGTTCAATACTCCTCAAGAAGAATTGGAGTTTTTGCGTGCTCATATTGCCGAGAAGGAGAAAGCATTATCAGAACAAGGTCAAGAGGTAAACAAAGAGAAGATTGCCAGCAACGCTATTTCTGAATACAGGAAGTTTGAGCCGACCGATGTAATGCATAAAAGTGCTGTCATAAAAGAAAGTCGCGCTGAAGCCCTGGTCCTACGTCTAAAGCCTGAAACTCATGATGCAAAGATGGAAGAACTGTTAGCAATGTTGCTTGATAAGGGTATTTCAAATACACTTTCAGTTGTTGCAAAGATGAATAATCCTCACATAGATGATGATTTTCACCGTTTTCTTGTTCAATACTTATCAACAACCCACAAAGTTCCTGGACTTAAAGAAGGGACACCACTTTTTAAGTCGCTCGATATGAAACTTTTCGAAGTCACACTTCCAGAAGCCACAGAAGGAGATAAAAATAAAAAGGGCTTGAAAGAGTTGCTTTCTGCTATGGAGCAATTCTACGCTGGTATGCACTCAGTCGGAGAAGGGAAAGATAATTATAATAGGAACCACTTTACGGTTGAGATAGCTCTCGCTGAAGGGTCTGATAGCTTTATTTTCTATGCAGCTGTTCCCACTCATAAAGCGGAGCTTTTCGAGAAGCAATTACTTGGAGTACATTTGGATGCAAAAGTAGTAGAAGCTCCTGATGATTATAATATATTTTCTGAAAGTGGAGTTATAAGCGCTTCGTATGCTACATTAGCTCATCATGAAGTCTATCCTATAAAACTATATGATGCGATAGATCACGATCCTTTGAATATTATTCTAAATGCTTTAACAAAACTTAAAAAGCATGGAGAAGGAGCATCTATACAGTTCACTATTTGTCCTGAAGATGAGGATATAATAAGAAAATTTCATCTTATTCACTCTGATGTGAAGAACGGAATGTCTGTCCGCACAGCTTCTAGTGTGACAAGACAAATCACAAAGGAAATTAAAAGTATTGCAAGCGATTTATTCTTTGGGTCATCAAAAAATAAAGAAGAAAAAAAGATAAATGAAAAAGCCGTAGAATACATAAGCGAAAAGCTCAAAAGTACGATCATGGCTACAAACATCCGCATTGTTGTTTCAGCAGAAGAAGAGTCTCGTTCGAAGCAAATACTTTCTGAAATAGAATCATCATTTAATCAGTTTACTGAAGCTGATCGCAATGGTTTGAATTTTAATCATCCTAAGGGTTCTGACTTAGCAAATCTGATACACGATTTCTCTTATCGAACATTTAGAGATAGTTATGGTATGTCACTTAACCTAAAAGAATTGGCGACTATTTTCCACTTTCCGTATGGTCTTGTTTCTTCACAGCTTAAGCAAGCTAAGGCCGGTATCGCTCCGGCACCAATGGAGATGGGAGAGGAAGGAATTCTCCTTGGTGTAAATAGTTACCGTGGTAAAGATACAGAGATACGTATGTCGAAAGAAGATAGAATGCGTCATATGTATGTTATCGGTCAGACGGGAACAGGCAAGACAACAATACTTAAGAATATGATTGCTCAAGATATAAAGAATGGCGAGGGATGTTGTTTCATTGATCCGCATGGAAGTGATATACAAGACATCTTAAGTTATGTTCCAAAGGAAAGAATAGATGATGTCATATACTTTGACCCAGCATATACCGCACGTCCTATGGGTCTAAACATGCTTGAATATGACCCAAGGTACCCAGAACAAAAGACCTTTGTTGTGAATGAATTGATGGGAATTTTTAATAAACTCTTCACAAAGGAATCAATGGGTCCTATGTTTGAACAATATTTCAAAAATAGCGCTTTTCTTGCGATGGATGATTCCGAAACTCACGCAACTCTTTTGGAAATTACTCGTATTCTAGGAGACAAAGAGTACAGAGACTCACTTTTGGTTAAATGTAAAAATCCTATTGTCAGAGAATTTTGGATAAATGCTGAGAAAACTACAGGAGACCAGTCGATTGCAAACTTCGTTCCATACATTACATCAAAATTTGATAATTTTATTTCAAATGATATTATGCGCCCTGTTGTTCTTCAAGAAAAATCCGCTTTTAATTTCCGTGAGATTATGGACAATAAGAAAATTCTTCTTGTGAATCTTTCTAAGGGTAGACTTGGGGAGATGAATGCTAACTTGATAGGATTACTTCTTGTTGGCAAAATACAAATGGCAGCTCTCTCTCGCGTAGACATGTATGGGCAGAAAATGAATGACTTCTATCTATATATAGATGAATTCCAGAATGTGACGACTGACTCAATAGCTTCTATCCTTTCTGAAGCTCGTAAATACCGCCTATCTTTAACTGTCGCCCATCAATACATATCACAGCTTGAAGAAAGTATTAAGAACGCTGTATTTGGAAACGTTGGCTCTATGGCGATCTACCGCATAAGCTCTGAAGATGCAAACTTTGTCGAGCAGAAGTTCAAGCCAACATTTACAGCTGGAGACATAATGAAGCTCGATAACTTTAACTCATACGTAAGTATGCTTGTGAATGGGACACCAACAAAGCCTTTCAGTATGACTTCACACTGGAGCCTTACTCCAAAAGGTAATGTAGAGATAGTAGAGAAAATAAAAGAAATATCTTACTTAAAATATGGCCGCCCTCGAGAAGAAGTTGAAGAGGAAATAATGGCCAAATATAGAAAGTAATAAATAAAGCCTGTAATTTTGAAATAAATTGAGGTCTTTATTTTAGCTTTTTTTTGGTATATAATGCAGATACTTTATTATTTATTAAACATAAAATTTATTGAACCAAAGCAAGAAAAATCACTTATAATTATCAAACCAGATGCAGTTCAACGTAACCTAATAGGCGAGATAATAAGCAGAATCGAGAAAAAAGGATTAAAAATAATAGGAATGAAAATGATAAGTATAGGTGATGCCGTCCTAGATGAGCATTATTCTCACATAAAAGATAAGTCATTTTTCCCTGGAATAAAAGATTTTATGAAATCTTGCCCGGTAATTGTTATTGCTGTTGAAGGAGTAAATGCTATCTCTGCTTTAAGACTTATTGTTGGCCCAACAAAAGCATGGGAAGCAAATGCTGGAACGATACGTGGTGATTTTTCTCTTTCAACTCAGTCAAACATTGTACACGCCTCAGACTCCATAGAGAATGGAGGAATAGAAGTGGATAGATTCTTTGATCTGCCAGAACTTTTTGTTTATAAAAAGATTGACACAGATTTTATATACGCTGAGTATAAGAAATAATATATAATAGGAAAACCCCTCTAGGGGGATTTTCCTATTATCAATATATGAAAAAAATTACAGAAATATACAAAGAATATAAAATAATGCCGATGCTTACTATGCACCAATTTAGGACAGCATCAGTTGCGTCACAAATATGTGATAGTCTAAACATATAAATAGACAAGGGAAGTATTATTAAAGCCTGCCTTCTTCACGATATGGGTAATATCATTAAGTTTAATTTGAATTATTTTTCAGAAGACAATGAGCCAGAAGGACAAGAGTATTGGGAAAAAGTTAAATATGATTTTATTATTAAATATGGTAATGATGAACACAAGGCAAGTGCATTAATTGCTAAAGAATTAGGATTGTCTGATCGTATTTTAGAGTTAGTTAACTGTGTCGACTCAGGTTCAATAGAATTAGTCCGTATGAATGATGATTTCAGTCAGAAAATATGTATTTATGCAGACAATAGAGTAACCCCTTACGGGATTACTTCTATAGAGGAAAGAAGTCTCGAAGCAAAAGAAAGATATAAAGATCATTCTCATGCTTTTGATGAAGAAAGAAGAGAGTTCTTCATGGAAAATATAAAAGAAATGGAAAAACAAATTTTTTCACGTTGTTCTATAGAACCTGGAAACATAAATGATGTAAGTTCTAAAAAGTATGTTAAAGAATTGATAGATTTCTCAATATAAATTAAGTATATTTGTTGAAGGTCTGTCAAAAGTGTGCTTTATTTTGAAAATATGTTGCACTATATGTAGTACGAGAGTATAGTTTAGGTAGGGTTATTTGAATTGTATTACCTAGAACAATTTTTTAGGGGATTACATAGTTTTGAAATGGTGCTGTATACATATTACGTTAACAAATCTATTTCATCCGTTGTCCCACGTAGCGTTATGCTATGGTAATATCTTTCGGATAGTCCTAATAAGAGATTCTTTCATT
>JBBQGX010000037.1:0-6363 GCA_038323465.1 Minisyncoccia bacterium
TAATGAGCGTAAAGATTTGGCTTTTACTTATGACAAAATATCTAATAAGGATGGTAAAAAGATTATCTTAATAAATGCTCAATACTCTGAAAGAGGAAATAAAACAAAATTAGAAGATATTTACAAAGCTATCAAAAAAGATGGTATTGCAAATATAAGTGAGGAAGTTATAGAAAAAGCTTTTAGAGTGTTCAACAAGCAGTCAGAAGTAGATTTCTTTATAAATAAGGATGCTAAGGGTTTTCTTAAAGAACAGTTTGATCTATGGATGTATCAATATATGTTCAAAGAAGAAAATAATTTTAGTCAGCTTCGTATTAAACAGATGCAAGCAATTAAGGATTGGGCATATAAGATCATTGATTTTATTGGGCAATTTGAAGATGAGCTTGTTAAGGTCTGGAATAAACCAAAATTTGTACGAGGAACAAATTATGTTATTACGATAGATAAAATTAGTGATATTTTAATCAAAAAAATAGAAAAGCACGCTGGACTTAAAAATCAAATAGCAGAATGGAATGAACTAGGTATGATAGAAGCCAGTTTTGATTTTAAAAAAAGAGACGAAGAGAAGCATAAACATTTACCGTTAGATACTAAATATTTCAAGGATTTAGAGCTTGAAATTATTGGCGAACAAGGAAATTTGGATGAATCTCTTGATGGTCTTTTGATCCACAGTGAAAATTACCAAGCATTAAATACAATTAAAGAAAAATATCGAGGACAAGTTAATTGTATTTATATTGATCCACCTTATAATACAAATTCAAGTCCCATTATTTATGTAAATAATTATAAGGATAGTTCTTGGAATACGCTAATACAAAATAGACTAGACCTCTCGAAAGGATTTCTGACAGAAGATGGTTTGAATGTAATTGCTATTGATGATGTAGAGTTAAGATATTTAACAACAATAGCAGATAGTGTCTTTGATAAAGATAATTATATTTCAACTATCGCCACAGAATGCAATCCTCAGGGTAGAGTTTCAAATAAAGTTTCTCAGACTAGTGAGTATCATATAATTCACTCAAACGATATTACAAAAATTGATAAGATATTTGTTAAAAAATACAAGGATAGTAAACCAGTACCATTAAAACGTACAGGAACAAATTCAAGAAGAGAACAACGTCCAAATCGTTATTATCCTATACTTGAAAAAAATGGATCATTGAAAATGATAAGCCTAGAGGAATTTAATAAAATATACGATAATAAATTCAAAAAATTTAACGATAGTTTTGTAGATGAAATTATTATTAAATACGAGAAGTTAGGTTTTAACGTTGTTTTACCTATGTCAGATAATGGAGAAAAATTAGTTTGGCAAAGAGTTTATGATAGAGTTTCTAAGGAATTAAATACATATACAATTAGAGATAATACAATTTATACTCCAGGGTTTGAAGAAGAAATCCCAAAAACACTATGGAAAGATCCTCTTTTTTCAAATCCAGAATATGGTAGTGAATACTTAAAACACGTATTAGGACATTCAAATTTTGAAACGCCTAAAAGTTTTCATACAGTTAAACAATTTATAAGTATGACGACAGAAAGTAACTATGTACTAGATTATTTCGGTGGATCTGGAACCACAGCTCAAGCTGTAATGGAACTAAATAAATTAGGGAATACATACAAATACATAGTAGTAGAAATGGGTGAACATTTTTACTCTGTTATATTACCAAGATTAAAAAAGTTATCTTATTCAAGTAAATGGAAAGATGGAAAATCTCAAGAAGAAAAAGGTGTCAGTCATTTCTTTAAATATTATTCCTTAGAGCAATACGAAGAAACACTGGCTCGAGCAAAATATTCTAAAGACAATAATTTAACTATTTGGGATGGAAACAAATCTCCATTTGCCCAATACGTCTTTAATTCAGATCAAAAGCTTACTGACTTTATTAAAGTTTCTGATAAAAATATCAATATAAATCTAACTGATATATACCCAGATATAGATATTGCAGAAACACTTTCAAACATAACAGGTAAACATATTGCAAAGAAAAATGTAGATACTGTGGAATTTATGGATGGAACAGTAGAAAAAATAAACACAGAAAAAATGACACTCGAGGAAAAAATGCATTTTATTTCACTCATCAAACCACTTATTTGGTGGGGAGAATAATACTTATGGCAAAATCAATCTTCTTACAAGAAATAGTTAGTAGTATACAATATGGGAATTTACCTGATACGTGGACCAATACAGATATTGGTAGTTTTTCCAGTACTATAAAGCTATATGATTATCAAGAAAGTGCAGTAAAGAACGCGATAAAGGGTTTGTGGTTATACTATGAACAGAATGCTGATTGGACTCCAAACGAGCCTAAGGAAGTCAATTTTGAACGTAAGAGCAAGCTTTTTGAACAATATATATTGAACGGTCTAATGAGAGAGAATTACTTGATCACAGAGAAAAATGGAAACTTTCCGATACTTGAAAAAGCTTTTACCGTAAAAGATAAAACTATTCAGTACGATAACCTCATAAATAGAATGTCATTTTGGATGGCTACAGGATCAGGTAAAACTTTGGTTATCATCAAGATGATAGAGGTGCTTGGTAATTTAATTAAAAATCAAGAGATACCAGAAAATGATATCCTACTTTTGATTCCAAGAGATGATTTAATCGGACAACTAAAAAGAGAAGTACAAGAATATAATCAAAACACACTCGGGAAGAAAATAAACTTGGTATCTCTTAAGAACTACTCTCAAGAAAAATTTAGTAATAAGTTTGTATTTGAAAATGAAGTGACTGTTTTTTATTATCGAGCAGATAATCTTTCTGACGCACAAAAAGATGCACAAATAGATTATCGTAATTATGATAACAATGGTAAATGGTATGTATTTTTAGATGAAGCACACAAAGGATCAAACGATGATTCCAAAATGCAGGCATATTGTTCTGTATTGGCTAGAAATGGTTTCCTGTTCAACTTTTCTGCAACGCTTATTGATAAAGAAGATTTGGCAACTACTGTCTATAATTATAATCTCAAAGAATACATATCCAACGGATACGGTAAACATATTTTATTAAGTGATCAAGAATTTGAAAACTTTAATGAGAATGACTTAAATGACACACAAAAAAGAGAAATTGTTATTAGATCATTAATAACTCTTACTCTTGTTAAAAAATCATCCCGTTTGGTAAGGAATAAAGATGTCACTTATCACGAACCGATGATGGTAACTTTAGTTAATTCTGTGACAAAAAAAGATTCAGATCTTTCCGTATTTTTTAAAACATTGTCTGAAATTGCAGGAAAGAATAATTTTATTTCTAGTACTCTATTTGAAAAAGAAAAAAGTAAAATTAAAAAAGAAATAGAAACAAAACAATATTTATTTGAAGATCAAAAACTCATTTTGGACAGTAATCTAATAGAGGATATCTCAGTGGAAGATATGCGTGAGTTTTGCTTTGGAAGTAAAGATACAGGATCTATAGAAGTCATTCAAGGTAAAAAAGAATTAGCATTCAAATTGAGGACAGCAGACAAGCCGTTTGCTCTCATTAAAATTGGAGATATTTCAAACTGGACCAATGATATTTTGGATGGATATGAAATAACAAAAACACTACGTGAAGATAGTTTTTTTGGAAGTCTAGATAAAGAAGACAATATCTCCATACTTATGGGATCCCGTGCCTTCTTTGAAGGATGGGACAGTTTGAGACCAAATGTTGTTAATTTCATTAATATAGGAACTGGTAAAGATGCTAAACGATATATTTTACAATCAATAGGAAGAGGCGTGAGGTTATCTCCAATTAAAAACCATAGAATGAGAGCTGTAAGCTTAGCTCCAAGTAATCCAAAAATATCAACAATTATTTCAAAGGTTGGACCTATAGAAACTTTGTTTGTATACGCAACAAGCAAGAAAGCTGTCGAAACTGTACTAGAAACAATGCAAGATCAAAACACTGGATCTGGTAATGAATTAGAGATTGCTTTAGAGAAGAATCAGATATCTTTTGATCTGCTTATCCCTGTATATGAAATAATTCAAAATCGTAGAAAAAAAATTGCAAAGTTTCACATAAGTAAAAAATCTTTAGCGTTACTTGTCGATGCTTTAAATTTTCCTGAATCTGTTTTGACAACAAGATATGGTATAACGCCCGAAGAAATACTTTTATTAAAAGTAAACTTGGATAGTGCCTCAGAGATTTTTACTTCTAATGAAGAGAAAAACTATAGAAATATTGATATACTTTTATTTAAAGTTTTATTACATATAAGGAAACAAAAAAAAGTTGTTAAAGAATTTAAAGTATTAGAAGATGAGATTATTCATTTTAAACACATTAAAACATACCTTGAAAAAAATGAGCATACTGAGCTCGTCGAGAAAATAAAAAAAACAGGTAAAAAACCAGTAACTCAGACAGAAGAGGATTTACAAGGACTTCTCGGTTCAAAAAAAATAACAATAAAAGAATACACAGAGAAAATAAAATCTCTGACTAATTTTAAAGGAAATGAAAAATTTAAAGATCTTTCTATTGATTTTATATCAGAACATTATTACATCCCCATCATTACATCTTCAAAGGAAAAACCTGAGTATATTAAACATATTATAAGTGTACCAAGTGAAGTTAAGTTTATTGGTGAACTGAATGAGTTTGTTAAGGATAACAGTTTTAATTTTAAGTGGATGTTCTCAAAAATTGATGAGTCTATTGATAAAATTAGTATTCCATACTTTTCTACAGAAACTAACGATTATAGGAATTTTATTCCAGATTTTATGTTTTGGATTGAAAAAGGAGATTGTTATGAAATAGTTTTTATTGATCCTAAAGGGACATCTCATTCTGATTATGAAAATAAAATTGATGGCTATAAGGAATTATTTGAAAATAAGGACTTCTCTTTTGGAAAAAAGAAAATTAAGACAAAACTTCTCTTGGTACCTAATGAAATAAATAGCGTTAATGGTGAAAAGTATAGAGAATATTGGATGGATGGAATAAAAAATATATTTAATATATGAAAGCAATAAATGTCTCACGAGTATCAACAGAAGAACAAAAAGAAGCTGGTAACTCGTTGCCTGCTCAAATTGAGCGTATAAGGAAATACTGCGAAAGAAAAGGTTTTGAAGTAGCAGAAAGAGACATACTTAGTTTTGATGAAAGTGCTTACAAAGAAAAGCGAGATGATTTTGATAGTAAAATAATTGCACGAATTGATGAAATAATAAAAAAAGAAAAGGTAGCGGTTTGCTTTGATAAAGTCGACCGACTAGCTAGAAATGTATTTGATAAGCGAGTTGCTTACTTGTACCAGTTAGCACTTGAAGGCAAGATTGAACTTCACTTTGTATCGGACAATCAAATAATTAGCGATAAGCTCTCTGCCACAGAAAAGAGCGGTTTTAGTATGAGCTTGGTTATGGCTAGCTACTACTCAAATGCAATTAGCGATAATGTAAAAAGGGCTTTTGAACAGAAGCGAAGGATTGGCGAATGGACAGGAGCGGTCCGTCTTGGTTATTTAAATGTGTCACTTGATGTAGAAAAGAGATTGCGTAAAGATATAATCATTGATGAAGAACGAGGATACTTGATACAGAAGATGTTTGAGCTATATGCTACGAACCAATACTCGCTTGAAACTATACGAAATAAAATGACCGAGCTTGGACTGCGAACGCTCAAAGGAAACAAGCTATCAAAAAGCGGAGTTGAAAATATCCTAAAGGATAGTTTTTACTGCGGAGTAGCTATATCAAAAAAGTATGGTCCGTATGCTCATAGATACGCCAAACTGATTACTAGAGAACTGTTTGATAAGTGCCAAGAGATACGTCTAAAACGCAATAATCACCCCTACAAAGCAGTTTCAAAGGATTTCATATTTAAGGGCTTACTCAAGTGCCAAAACTGCGGTTGTACTATGACCGCCGAAATGAAAACAAAGCCAAGTGGGCTTACCTTTACCTACTATTCTTGCACTAATGCTAAGGGTATATGTAAGCGAGTATATGTATCAGAAAAGGACCTTCTGAAGCCCGTATACGAGGTCCTAGAGCGATTTGAGAGCATTACAGAGGACACGCAGAACCAACTTGTAGACGAACTTAGAAAGAGTACAGAAATGGAAGTTGTATTTCATAAAGCACAAATAAACCGCATACGAACCAGCCACGACAATTTCAAAGCTAAGCAGGACCGATTACTTGATGCCTATATTGACCAGAGTATTACTAAGGACATCTATGACAAGAAACATCAAGAGTATCAAGACCAAGTACAGACACTTGAAATTGAAATGTCTGAACACAGTAAAGCAGATTATGATT
>JBBQGX010000038.1:0-6120 GCA_038323465.1 Minisyncoccia bacterium
TCATCCGCAATGCTCCGACAAAACTAATGAAAGATTTAGAATATGGAAAAGGATACGAAAAGTATACGAAAGAGAATCTAATGCCAGATAAGCTCAAAAATAAAAAATATCTAAAAGGGAAGTAGGTATTGCAAAAAATAATAAAATTATGTAGAATTCAAATTAAGTATACTATGGTGTATCAAGGATATACCCTAGTATTGAGTTTTTTAAACTTTTTTTAAACTTTTTTTAAACTTTTTTTAAATGTCTTTTACCAATAGAAAAAAAAATTGCTTTACTTTAGAAGTAAAGCAAAAAAAATCACTTGAAAAAGAGGAGAGAAGATTAAGATCTTCTCAAAAAAAAAGATCTTAACCTAGCCACCACGGCAGGCCGAGACATTCCAATGTCTCGGCTAAAATTTTGTCTAATTTAGAAAAATATTAATAATTAACTTAGCTAGAGGAAGGATCAAAAACCAATCTAACATCACATAACCAGAATGTCTGACATTTTAATACATGTCAGACATTCTGGTTATCTTTTAAGACATTAGTATTGAATAGAAAGCCATTTATTCAATATTAATGTCGTAAAAGATATAATGTGCGACATTCTCATATAAAATAAGCCCTACTATAAAAGGAGCCCTTGAGCTCCTTCTATTCCTACTCCCTATTTTATATTAATTAAATGAAGTGATACAAGCATTAAAATTCTTAACTTGTTCGTTGTATTTATTTATTTTTTCTTTTATATTTAAAATAATTTTATTATAATCACTTACAAGAGTATTATATTTTTCTATTTGAGTTCCATTTGTTAAACCTTCGTATATTACCCCACTATCAATCTTAGATCGCCTTATAGAAAGATCGGATTCCATATCTTTAATTTGTTTCTGATCAAGATCTATTATTCCACGAAGAACTTCATCGATAGATGGACACGCCGACTTTGGCAACCCAAAGTGCTGAACAGCCATCCATACGGTATTACCTTGATATGAGCCCTTTCCGACAGCGACCCCTATCTCAGTATATCTTTTATTTAAAATATTGGCCTTGTGCCCAGGACTTGCCATCCATGCATCTACTAATGATTGATCATCTTTGAAATTACCTAAAGCTAAATTCTCACCGATCAATATATACTCGTAGCCAGCCTGTTGACCTAGATCTCCCACTCCCACACCGCTTGGTGAAATATGTTCAAAATAACCCTTCATAAACATATCTTGTAATTTTTTCTCAGCCGAAAAACTTAATTTAGCATTTTCAGCAAGAGGTATTAAATCACTATTTTCATTTCTATATTTATTTGTTATTTCTATTACACCTCTATTGGTTAGATTAATTTTCTTAACATTATTTGTTAGTAAATTATCTGAGACAAGGAGGGCTCCTGGTGTGACAACATTATCCATTTTTTTAGGAGAGCTATTGTTGCTTACATCATTTACAATATTGATTACTTTACTCTTAATATCATCCATGTTTGAAACATTGGAATATTTAACTACCCCGGCATTTAAATACGAGACTGCTTTTGTATACAATGATTTGTAGTCATATTTATCTTTAAAAATAAAGATAAATGCAATAAATATAATGACAAAAAAAATTTGATTTGATAATTTCATTTGATATTATTTACACGATGACGCTAATATATATCCAGATTTTTCTGCATCATAATTTGTCGCAAACCATACTTCGTTGGCTGGTTTTATCCTCTTGGCTCCAGAACAACCAATACTGTAATATAGCTTACCATTTTTTGAGGCAATATACTTTTTTTCTTTCATATTTTGTAAATTAAGTTCTGTCTTCCCTTCTACCTTTTTATTATTAATCTCATCTATTTTTTTTATATTTATACTTTCATCTTTTATTAAAATCCCTGAATCACTTTCGTTTTTGATAACAGAAATTCGCCCTAATCCAAAAGATCCTAACCCTACTAAAACTATTATACAAAGACATGTAAATGTATTGACGTCAATAACTGATTTTTCCTTGATTTTATTAAGAAAATGATTTATACTCATACTAGTTTAATTATAAATCATTTTTGGTTAGCTTGCTAGGTTTTATGGGTTTTTGAGAAGAATACTTCTCTTTCCCCGGCTCCCTATCACTTATAACCTAATTTTTATGGCACATAGAAAAGCCGGAGGTTCGGCCAAAAACTTAAAAGATTCAAATCCAAAGTATTTAGGTACTAAGCTTTATGCTGGAGAAAAAGCCAAAGCAGGATCAATCATCATTCGTCAACGTGGCACAAAAATCCTTCCAGGAACAAATGTCGGAATAGGGAAAGATCATACTTTATTTGCTCTTGTACCAGGTACAATCAAATTTGGAACAAAAAGAAAAGTTAATTTTAATCGTTCATCATCAGTAAAAAAAGTAGTAAACATAATCTAAAATAAAAATTAATTGAATATAATAAAAATAGTCAAGCGAAGCTTGACTATTTTTATATCTCTCCCCTCATTTTTAATTATTAATTTTTAATTCTTAATTACCATTATCTCACACTTCCCTTTTTTGTTTCCTTTTTTAATTTCTACCATATGAGAACCTATTTCTTTTATATGATCAATGATGATGATTGCATTCTCATCTATCTCTACTCCGATGACTTCTTTTATAGCTTTCGCTATGTCATTTGCATTTACTGATTTAAATAAGTGACCCTTTTCATTGGCTTTAACTTTAATTTCAATTCTCGTATTGTTTACTGAAGCAATAATAGATTCAAAATTTTTCATCTCTTCGGTTTTCTTTCTTTCTATTTGAGATTTCTTGTCAGCTAGTTTCGAGAGTTCCCCCGGAGTAGCAATCACAGCTAACCCTTTTGAAATTAAAACATTTTGAGCATAGCCTTGCTTCAATTCCAAGACATCATATCTATTTCCTACTTTTGGGACATCTGCAGTTAGTATTACTTTCATAAATTTTATTACTTAGCTTTTAATATCTCGACAGCCTTATCCATTTGTGGATCTCGTTTTGCATCATAGTCTTTTATAGTAAATGGAACTTTTATATCTGGCTCAAGTCCAGCTTGAGAGATTGAAACACCATTTGGAGTAAGCCATTTTGCTACTGTAACTTTGAGTGATGTTGTATCTGTAATATTTACGAGTTCTTGAACAGAACCTTTACCGAAAGTTTTTTCACCGACCAGTGTCGCTATTTTATGCTCACGAAGTGCTCCAGCAAGAATTTCAGAAGCTGAAGCTGAGCCTCCATCTACTAATACAATAAATTGTAATTTATCATTAAATATTCTTGGGCCATGACTTCTATAAACTTGAGGTTTTTTACTTGTTCCAAAATCTTCACTAACAATAACTTTCCCTTCATCAATGAACCAAGAACCAATATTTACAGCAACATCTAAATATCCACCCGGATTACCTCTCAAATCTAGAATAAGTTTAGATGAATTTGATTTAGAAAATTCTTCCAAAGCATTAGCAAATAAATTATCAGAATTTTCAGAAAAACTATAAAACTTAATCACAAATATTTTATCTGGTAATATTTCTGTTTCTATTGTCGGAATAGTGATTGTTCCTCTAATAACTTTTATTTCTCTTGTTTCTCTTTCTCCTTCACGAAGTATCGTTAGAGTCACGGTTGTTCCTTTTTCTCCTCGGATCAGATTGATTGCTCCGTCAATAGACATATCTGTGATCACAGTACTATCAATTTTTAATATCTTATCACCAGATTTGATTCCCGCATCCCAAGCTGGAGTGCCTTTTAATGGAGCAATAACTGTCAAAATCTTATTTTTCATCCCTATTTCAGCTCCTATACCACTAAAAGACCCCTTTATTTCGTCTTTAAAGAGTTTATTATCATCTGGATTAAAGAATGTAGTGTATGGATCTCCTGTCGCTCCTGCGAGGCCTGAGATCGCACCCCAGACAAGAGCTTGATCTGTCACTTTATCAGAATAGATAGATTTATCTTTTAATACATTCCAGGCTTTCCAAAATGGAGTAAAATCTGCAGTTGTTTCTATTTGAGGATTTTTATTGACTACCGAAGTAACTTTATCTATTTCTGGACGGTGAGAATAACCAAAGTAAATACCAATACCAAAAAGTCCAGCTAACAAAACTATTGATAATAAGATATATGAGATATTTTTATAATTTATTTTAATTTTTTTCATTATAATTAATTGTACTTTAATTTTATTATAAAATTGTTAAATTGTTTCAACTTCTAGAGCTGAGGGAGTATACTTATTTGCAGGATCCCAAAGCATCCACGACTTTAATCCATTATCACTAACTGCTTTTATCTCTGCTTTGATCAATTCTTTTGTATAAATAGCCCCCATATCGAAATCCTGTAGCCATGGACGAATTTTATTTATATCACCTCCTATTTTATTTGTTTTGTTTATCGCACCAGCTAGAGCTCTATTTATAACTTCATAAGGATAATTACTTGGATTTTTATACCCCATATGTCCAGGTGGATAGTGTGATGGATAAACCATAGGACAAAGAAAATCAAAATACGGCAATGCTTTTTCCCAAACTTGCCCGATACCCATATCATCTGTTGCTTCAGTCGTTAAACCAAATAAGTCTGCCGAAATCGGAATATTTTTATCTTTTTTTATTTCAGACGAAAGATATTTGAAAAACTTTTCTATATTATCAGAACGAGTCTCACCTGTTGCTAGTCGATAATTTATATCTTTCATATTACCATCAGAAGGATAACGAATGTAATCAAAATTTATTTCATCAAATCCTTCATCGTAAGCACTTTTTGCAATATTAACTATATAATCATGAACTTCTTTTTTGGCTGGATCCAAGAATGACAAACCTTTGCGATCTTTCCAAACAGTACCATCGCTCTTTTTTGTTACAGCCCATGCTGGTCTTTTCTTTGTCATGTATGGATCTTGAAAAACAGAAACACGACCTATGATATAAATATTTTTCTTGTGAAGCATATCGGTTAGAGCTCGAATGTTTGAGATACGCTTCTCAATACTTCCTTCTTTTCTTAAATCTGGATTCTCCATATCAAAACTAATTCGTCCTGTGGAATCTTTTACATCAATAACAATAGAATTCAGTTCTGTCTCGTCTATCATTTTAATAATACTATCACGAAATTTTGGAGAACCAGCTACCCAACTTGAAATATAGACAGCTTTTAACTTCTCAGGGGTTTCAATATGAGTAACCACAATTGGACTAATGGGACTTGGAGTTGAACCTTCTACTTGAGGTACTACTGATGCTACATCTTTATTTGAAGATACTTCAGAAACAGGAACTTCAGTAATTGGTTTGTTTATACTATAGACTATCTGATTTTTGAGATTAGGTAATACAAAATAAACAAATAAGCCCGCTATAATTAATGCAGGTGTTATAAAAATAAGTGGTTTAAATAATTTTTTGCTTACCATACTATTCTCCGCTTCCTATATTATCTACAAATGATTTTATCCTATTCTCATTTTTATTTATTCGATTTTTGGCTTCCATATAAAATAAGTAAGCCAAATATATTATAGCGACACCAGTAATCATAAACAATGTTTTTCGCCAACTTTCATAGAAACCAAGATATGGCAAAATAGCAACCCAGATACCAACGATAAATAATGTGCGTTCTTTTCTCATATATTTATATTATAAACTATTTATCTAGGCTCGACAATGACGACAAACTCCCCTCTCTGTTTATCTGTATTTGTAGTAAAATACTCCAGTACTTCTGTAGGTGTTCCACTTACAAACTGCTCAAACTGCTTTGTGATTTCACGAGCAATCATTATTTTAAAAGCTGGACAGTATTCAGAGAGTGAAGCCAAAGTTTTCATGATTCGATGTGTAGACTCATAAAAAACCATAGTTCGATTTGAAGTGGCCATTTCTTTAAATAATGTTTCTCTACCTTTTTTGTGAGGTAAAAAACCAAGAAAAATAAATTCTGCTGAAGATATACCAGAAGCAGACAAAGCAGATATAATAGCACTCGCTCCAGGGATCGGAGTCACTTTGGCTTCATTACCAAACTCTTCTCGGACATAAGACACGAGAAGCACCCCAGGATCAGAAATACATGGAGTCCCCGCATCTGA
>JBBQGX010000039.1:0-6034 GCA_038323465.1 Minisyncoccia bacterium
ATTACTAAAGCTTCACGAAGGAAATAGGGAAAAATATTCAAAACTATATGAAATAGCAGAGGGAGAAGCAATTAAAGAATTTGAAATTTTTAGAAAGGATCCATTGTTTATGGCAGGGCTAATGATTTATGCTGGAGAGGGAGACAAAAGAAATAGAAATAACAGTAGGGTTTGTAATTCTGATTTCTATATTCATAATATTTTTATTCAATTCGTTGAAAAATACTTATATATTTCAAAGTCAAATATAAAATTATCACTAGTATTATATCCAGACAATGACGTAAATGAATGTATTAATAAATGGAGTGAGGAGTTGAGTATCTCTATTAATAATTTTTATAAAACGCAAGTAATTATTGGTAAGGAAAAAATAAAAAAGTTGCAATATGGAGTTGGAACTAGTATAATATCGAGCAGAGTTGTAGTTAAAAAGAAAATTTTAAAATGGTTAGAATTATCTTCTACAATGAAATTTTAATAAAAATGCGGTTATCGATTAGTGGTAGGTCAAGACATTGCCAATGTTTAGGCGGGAGTTCGATTCTCCCTAGCCGCACAAAGTAAAAACTTAAGGTGTCTTTTAATTTATGTCTTTTATCCCCAGTTAAAACCCTTAAATTATAGTGAATATGTGCATAACTATGTGTGTATTGTTTATAAGAGACATTGAATATTATATAATTTATGAAGGACAAAGTTATAAAAATTCTTAAATTAGCTTGATAAATATAGATATAGTGTTTTTTTGTCTCCCAATAAATTGTTAGTTTGTCCATTATGTTTGAAAAATGTTTCACGTGGCACACTTTTAAGTGTTACATGTGTAACACTTAGATAAATATGAAAATATTTACTTCAAATTCACAAAAAATAGGGGAATTGGGCGAAGATATCGCTTGTAAATTTCTCATGAAACATAATTTTTCTATATTAGAAAGAAATTATACAAAAAAATGGGGAGAAATAGATATAATTGCAAAGAAAGATGGAAAACTATATTTTGTTGAGGTTAAATCAAAAGGTGTTTCATCTTTAGATTATCTTGATAACTATCGTGAGAATAGACCAGAGGATAATATGCATCCTTGGAAGATGAAACGCCTTAAAAGAGTTGTAGGTACTTATCTAATAAGTAAGAGAATAGGGAATAGACCTTGGCAATTTGATCTGCTGGTTGTTTATATGGATTTAGAAAAGAGAATATCTCGGGTGAAGGTGATAAAAAATATTATATTATAGAAAAATAAATTGGAGTTTTACTCTAAGAGAACAGTAGACTTTTTATTATTATGTGCGGGATAAGGGAGTCGAACCCTTCACCACAGTTTGGAAAACTGTTATTTTACCGATAAACTAATCCCGCAATTTCTTCATAATAGCAGATATGAGGGATTATTTCAAATGTTTAATTAAATTGTTTTTTATAGAAAATATGCTAAGATGGATAGATTGTTATTTCAGTTAAATAAATATCGGGGTGTAGTATATCGGTAGTATCCGTGTTTTGGGAACACGAGGGCCGGGTTCGATTCCCGGCACCCCGACATTATAAAAAACTTCAATTTCTTGAAGTTTTTTATAATGTCGGGGTGAGCAATGTGCCTTCGCACATTGCGTCCGGGAATCGAAAGGCTTTTGCTTATGTTTTAAAATGTTTATTTTAAAACATGCAAAAGGCATACTGTCCTCGTAGAGGAAGATATCCCGGCACCATTTTCGCACATTGCGTCCGGGAATTGAAAGGCTTTTTAATGTTTTGGTTACAAGATCTGAAAAGCACTTGGTGATGTAATCGCCGATAAGTGTACTTACGGTCACATTACCTTTATTTCTTATTTGCAAGTCACTTGCATTTGTGTTAATCTATCTAAATGGAAGATATTAATACCGAAGAATTAAATACTGATATTTTATTAAAAAAGAAAGGATATAAAATAACTCCTGCCAGAACAGCTATTTTGGATATATTTATTAAAAATAAAATTCCACTCACTGCATACGAAATTTGTAAAAAACTAGATAAACTAAAAACAATTGGAGATATTAATGAAGCGACTGTATACAGAACTCTTTCTTCTTTTGAAAAAGGTGGTATTTTAAAAAAAATTGATTTAAGAAAAGACCGGGCTTATTTTGAATTGAGTAATGATCACCATCATCATATTGTCTGTACTAATTGTGGAGAAATTGAAGATTTTAAGGAAAGTAATGAAATGGAAATAATATTATCTCAAATAGTAAAAAAATCGTCGAAATTTAAAAATATAAAAGAACACTCCCTTGAATTGTTTGGAATTTGTAGGGCTTGTAATTAGAAATTATGTTAACAAATTATTTATACGGATTATTTGGGGTTATTATTGTAAGCTTAGTGTCATTTGTAGGAGTTTTCTCGTTATTAATAAAAGAAGATTCTTTAAAGAAATATATTAATTTTTTTATCAGCTTAGCTATTGGTGCTTTGCTTGGGGATGCTTTCATTCACATGATTCCGGAAGCTTTTAAAAGTAAATTAAACCCTAGCATCATAGGAATCTTGATAATTATAGGAATAATGTTATTTTTTATATTAGAAAAATTTATTCATTGGCACCACCACGGAGAAGACAAAAATGAGAGTCATATACATCCCGTAGGAAAATTAATTTTATTTACTGATGGGTTCCATAATTTTATAGATGGAATAATCATAGGAGCAAGTTTTTTGGTGAGTGTACCTGTTGGTATTGCTACAACTCTTGCTGTTATTCTTCATGAGATTCCACAAGAGATAGGAGACTTCGCTGTTTTAATACATTCTGGTTATTCAAATAAAAAAGCCCTTTGGTTTAATTTCTACTCAGGTCTTGCTTCTGTTTTAGGATTAATCTTCTTGTATATTTTTGGAAATATACTTAACAACTCTATTGTATTATTTATCCCTATTGCAGCAGGTGGTTTTATTTATATAGCTGTTGCAGATCTTATCCCTGAACTTCATAAAACAAAAGAAATAAAACACTCCTTAATTCAAATAGGGATTATAATGATTGGAGTTATCTCAATGCTTGCTCTGTTATTATTGGAATAAATTTTAAATACTTTTTACTCATAGAAAAACCACTCATAGATAGAATAGAGTGGTTTTTTCTTTATATTATAGAAATTGAGTGAACAATTTTAATACTATTTAACAGCGTCCTTAAGAGCTTTTGCTGCTCTAAACTTTGGGACAGTTGTTGCAGCAACTTTTACTTGCTCTCCAGTCTTAGGATTGCGAGCCATACGAGCTGCGCGAGCCTTTGTTGAAAAGATTCCGATTCCTGCAATTGATACCTCACCGCCTTTTTTCAAAGTAGCAACGATAGCATCAAACATTGCGTTCACTACTTCCTCAGCTTGTACTTTTGTACCACCGATTTTCTCATGAACTAATTCTACTAATGCTTGTTTATTCATTTTATTTAGTTTCTCACAATCTTCTTTCAAAGAAAATGAGAATGCTAGTTGAATAATATTCGACCGTTTGCAAACGATCCCTAATAAATAGGAGTATTACTATTATATACCAACGTTATTTTAAAACAAGTGTTTTTTGAGATTGACAAAATAAAATTTTGTATTATAAAAAAAGGTTAACATTTTGTTAACCTTTTAATTTTTTTACATAAACCTATCAAGTTTCAGTAAATCCATTGTACTGATCATTTGCAAGGTCTCTCTTATTTTGATTTCTTCGTTCAATATGAAACGCAATTAAATCAATATCTTCAACCTCTTCATCTAAAATATTCTTTTCAGTTTGAGCCTCCCACCAATCTTTATTTAAAATATCTTCAATTGTTGGGTTATCAAAAGGACTTTGTTGTTTTTTCTGTCTTGTCATGATCTTATATTTTTTAAATTTTTTTATAATTTTACTTATTATTTGACTTTTGTAAACATTTAGTCTATAATTATAATGTTATAAACAATTTGTTTAATATATGATTTTAGACCCTAGAATAAAAAATAATTCACCAGAGAGTATAGTATTGGATATATTATCTAATAAAGTTCGACTTACATCGAAAGAAGTTTTTGATTTTTTTGTTAAAAAATATAATAAGAAGATGACACTTCAGGGTTTTTATAAGGTTATTAAGAAAATGCTAGATGATCGTATTTTAATAAAAGAAGGATCACTGCTCTCTCTTGATTCGTTTTGGATAAATAGAGTAATGGAGTTCTCAAAGAAAATAGAGAAGTTGTATCTACAAACAGAATCTAACTCCCCAAGTATTTTATTGGAAGAAGGTGAGAGTAAACATATGGAATTTGAAAATATTATGGCTATGGATAATCTATGGTCTCACGGTTTAAATATGATTCGGTATTTTTATATAAACAATGAGCATAAAGATAAAAATGCATATAGTCGTCACTATTACTCAGTTTTTCAGATTGCTCGCACAGAAAGTGAAAATGTAACAATACAGTCTTTTGAAAATGCAAAAATGGATTGGTATATGGCTAGTGGTTCAAATACTTTTCTAAACAAACTCGTACCGAAATTAATTGAAGATGAGAATTATCATCAATTTATCTATAATTTTGAAGAATATAAAAAAGAACACCAAGAAATTACGATTGAAAAAAATTATTGGATTACTGTAATAGGAGACTATATATTTGAAGCTCGTTTACCTAAATATATTTTTGAATTAATAGAGAAAATATACAATGAAACAAATAATATCAGCGAATTCAATGCCAATAAGATAAATAGTTTATTCCTTGAATCAGGAAAGGCTATCCTAGAAATTTCTAGAAATAAAAAAAGGGCTGAATTGGTCAGGATTGAAATCCAAGAGTTATATAAAAAGTATAAATAAACTAATACAATATAAAAAGCGGTTTGGCTGTTATAAATTTTGAACATTCAATTAACTTTTAACTTTAATTATGAGATAATCAAAGTATGAGAAAAAAATCTAGTATAAAAAAAGACATAACTTTATTTGAGGAAAAGGAAGTTCGTCGTTTGTGGCATAAGGATCAATGGTATTTGAGTGTCATAGATGTTGTATCTATTTTAACAGATAGTACTATTCCTAAACGTTATTGGTCTGATCTTAAAAATAAGCTTAAGATAGAAGGTAGTGAGGTGTACGGTAAAATCGTACAACTGAAAATGTCTGCATCAGATGGTAAGAAGTATGATACTGATTGTTTTAGTTTGGCTGATACGTTTCGTATAATACAATCAATTCCTTCTCCAAAAGCTGAACCATTTAAAATTTGGCTTGCTAAAGTAGGACAAGAAAGAATAGAAGAAATCCAAGATCCAGAAAGGGCTATTATACGTGCTAAAAAGATTTATGAGCAAAAAGGTTATGATAACGATTGGATAGCTAAAAGAATGCGTGGTATAAATATTCGTAACACTTTGACGGATGAATGGGAAGGACGAGGAGCAAAAGAGAGTATAGATTTTGCAATTTTAACTAATGAAATTTATAAAGGAACTTTTGGTATGAAAGCAAAAAATATAAAAGATTATAAAAATCTTTCAAACCCTGATAATTTACGAGATCACATGGGAGAATTGGAACTTATTCTTACTATGCTTGGAGAAGCAACTACTACTAAACTTACACAAACTAGGAATTCTAAAGGTTTTCCAAAACTTGTCGTTGATGCAAAAGATGGAGGTAATGTTGCTGGAAATGCAAGAAAAGAAATTGAAAATAAATCAGGAGAAAAGGTTCTAATAAGAGGAAAATATTTAGCAGATAAAAACAAGAAAAAAGTGAATTAGTTATAAAAAGCGGTTTGGCGAAGCCAAACCGCTTTTTATGTTTGTATTTAATTCTTAATTCTTAATTCTTAATTATCCTATCTCGCGTATTCTATTATTCTATTTTCTCTTATCACAGTAACTCGTATTTCTCCTGGATAAGTGAGCTCTTGTTCGATTTTCTTTGCTATTTCACGAGCCATTTCTTTTGCTCCTACGTCACCAACTTTATCAGTATTAACAAATATACGTATTTCACGTCCTGCTGATAGG
>JBBQGX010000040.1:0-6000 GCA_038323465.1 Minisyncoccia bacterium
TTAGTCATAGTAGATCCTTCAATAGTATTTGTATGATATGTTAAATTAAGTATTAGATTATCTAGCAATAGACGATTCTCAATGATTTTCTTAATTGTAATTCTCTTTTTCAATGCAATATTTTTAATTTTTTCAAATTCACTTTTATCTACAGAATCAGCACCTAAAAATTCAGCAAATAAAATATCAATTTTATTTTTAGCATTCAAGCGAGTTGGCTCAGACTTAGCATTAATCCAAGAATTTACAGTTGGGAAAGATACTTCAAGTCTGTCTGCCAAATCCTCCTGACTCAAACCACTTACTTGTACTATCTTTTTTAATTTTTGTGCATAATTCATGATACTATAATTCTAGCATAACTTTATAAAGTTATGCAATACTTTATAAAGTTAAATATCAACGATATACAAATAGCCCCGCCGAAGGCGGGGCTATTTTGCTATTTAACGCTTTATTTTAAAGGAATTTAAATGTGGTTAGAAGCTTCTCAAAATTAGCAATTTCAGTAACAGAATTAGGTAATATAGTTTCTAAAAACAAAACCATAGACCCTGTTTGTTTAGTATCTAGAAAATTAACAAACACCTCTTTCATTGGGGGATTGTATACATTTCCTTTTATATCTATACTCTTTGTTGTAAAATATTTAATTCCATTATTTCCATCAACCTTAATTTCTTTTGCATCTTTATATAATCCAGAATTAAAATCAGAAAGTGTTAGATTAAATACTTCTTTTCCAGATGGTGCTAAATAATAATGTACATTTAATATTGTGTTTGTGTTTATGTCATTAAAATTAACCTCTTGCCCAGTAATTTCACCTTTTAAATTTATATTATTGGATGGTTGTCCAACCATAGACCAAGTTTCAGGATAATTAAAACTAAAACCATATTCCTTATTTGTATATGTTTTCCAATTTGCCATCGAAACTTGAGGAGAATTTATGGTAAATGAATTATCAGAAAAATCTTGTTGTACTTTAGCTGAAACACTACCAACACGAATTTTATAACTACCAAGCATTATGTTTGCTGGAATAGTGAAAACTTCATTTCCATTATTTGTAGTTGCATTACTTAAATAAGTAACACTATCCCATCCACCATCTTTATGTAGTGCCACAAAAATATTGAGAGCAGTTGAAGTTATATTACAACTCTCCCACTTAACAGTAATCTTATCTCCAGCTTTATAAACCTCTCCCCCATTTGGAGAAAGAACTTTTATTGATGGAACAGAATTTGATTTACAATTTGCACTACTGTTATCAACAACAGTTTTTGTCTGGTCTATTAGTTTAGTATCCTGATTTTGAGTCTTACTAACTTCTTGACCTACTTCTTTATTAATTTCAGAAACCTCTGACAATTTATCTACCTCTTGTTTCGGATTATCTTTCTTCGTTCCCATATAATACGCTCCCCCACCCACAACAACTACACCGAGAACAATTGCAAGTATTAAACCTATACCTATGAATCCTTTATTTTTATTCATTTGATTTAAATTAGATTATTAATATTTAACTATTTTATTATACCATATTACCCCCCCCTACAAGGGTTTTTACAATTCTATATATCTTGATATATATCCTTACGGTGGCCTATTGCAAATAGAATAATATTATCACCAGAAAGGCGAAATATTCCTCTATAAGACCTAGTAATACGAAATGAGTAAACATGCTCTTCGGGGAAACCTTTCAGCTTCTTTGTATGCAATCTAGAATCAAAAATATTTTTTACTAAAATTACCTCTTGCTTATTTAATAGAAGTAGGTCTTTTTTAGATAAAGACAAAACACTCTTCTTGTAATTCTTTGTTTTAAGAAGAATCATAGATCAAAATTCTTTAAGAGATTCTTGGTAAGCAGAAAGAATTTCTTTCTTGTTGATATAAGCATCCAGACTTTCTGTCGGCATTTTAGAAATTGTAATACCCTGATTTATAATAAACTGCCTGAGTGAAGCATTCACAACATCAGCTAAAGAAAGTCCTAGATCGCGAGCGAGATCTTGTGCTTGTAATTTCAAGTCCTTTTTCGTTTTAATTAATATTGTTGTATCCATATTCAAAAGTATATACTTTTGAATATTTTTAGTCAAGCCTTTGGATTAGGTTTGGATTAGGTTCTAGTTTCTAGTGACTAGGTTATAAAACAGCTCCGCCTTCGGCGGAGCTGTTTTATAACCTTTTATTCTAAAAACAATACTACTTCCCTGTCATGTCCTTTGATACATTTTCAATAGCACGAGCTGCGGCTTCTTTACCACCGAGACCAAATGCAAGGCCCAGGCCGATAGCAAGAGCTGCTATCAACCCTGTGAACAATATCTGCATGAAAGTACTAGCGATACCTATCTCTGATAATGCAATGATAAATGCAAACCCCCAGATAGCATAATGAGCTACAGATGCGAGCATATTTGCAGATGAGATGTTTGCTGCTTTAGCAGAAACAAGAATAATTTTCTTTACAGCATCTCCTATTATAGAAGCTGCAACTAGGACAATCGCTGCGATTATTACTTTTGGTAAATATTGCAAAACAGTTGCACGTAGGAAATCACTTACTTCTGTAAGTCCGACAACTTGTAGAGCTGCCATCAAAAATACAACAATAATAAACCATTTTACGATGACGCCAAAGAATTTACCAACACTAAGTTTAACTCCCATACGATTCATAACTTCCTGAACTCCAGCACTTTCAAAAAGTTTATCGACTTTGATTGCAGTTATGACTTGAGCGATAGCCTTGCCGACTATTACTCCTACTACCCAACCAACGATAAATAAAATTATGGCGAGAAGCAACCCTGGAACAAAACCAATAAACCCAGCCCATAGATTCAAAAGTTGATAATTTAATACCGCTCCTAAATTTTGTATGAATATCATAATAAATTAATATAAAAAAATAATAAAGTATCCGTAAAGCTTCGACCCTTTAGATACCCTATTATTATACCACCATGTAGTTATATTTGGTATAGTAAAATACCCTCCAAGATTTGCCCAGAGGGTATTTTACTTATTCCTTATTATTTCTTAGATATATATGTAGACAATTGACCGTTATCGATCAGCTTGTCGTGAGGTAGATCTATTATGTCACAGACGAGCTTGTCGTACATATCGATTCGATATTTAAATTCTCCTGAATCGAGAACTACATAATCAAGCTCTTTACCTATCTCAGATTCGAGACCTTTTATGACTTGCTGTATTATATTCTTCTTGAGTTTGTCCCCTACTATTAGTATATCCGCTCTCGATTTCTCACTGCCTATAAAGACACCCGAGACAATCATCAGTTTGATCTTACCGATTTGTTTAAAACGCATTGGCAAATCTTCACGAAGAAGAAGAGACGGATCAACAAGTAAATCTCGAATAGAACCTAGGTATTGAAATTGTGAATTCAATTGCCAAGCTGGAAGCTTCTTCTTAGCCCCACGAGAACCCTCGTGAACAACTGATTTTATTTTTACGAAACCCATAACACAAAGTGCATTTATCTCACGACGTGCGTTTGCTTTCGTTACTCGAGAACGACTAACTACTTCCTCTATCTCAAAAACACTTTCACTGTTTAATAAAAATAAACGCATTATCTTGACCCGTGCCTGCCCGCCAAATAGTTTTGCTAGTGTATCCATAGGGCTATTATACGCCAGGATAAACCGCCTCGCAAGCTTTGCTTGCGAGGCGGTTTATCCTTCAAAAAATACCCCAAAATAGAATAAACTAACTGACTAATTTCATTTTAGCAAGTTTTTCATAATCATTTATTATTTGTTTTAAGCATTTAGCAAACTCACAATCACTCGATGTATCTATGGCTTCTTTAATAAGAGGAGATATTCTCGCAAGCTCATCGATCTGCTCTTTTACTTCTTTATAACTACTCCAAACACTATTTTGATATTCATGAGCAAAATCACCCAATAATTTAGATGAAATATAAATCTGTTTTATGACTTCATATTTTATCTTACTATCCTTAATAGTCTCTAAAGAGGCAGGATCATCAATATTTTTAATGATTTCCATAAATTCTTTCACTTCTTTTGTGTCAAAATATAAAACAACTTTTGGAACTGTGAATTCTCTCATCATTTTACCATTTTTATCTTTAAAATATTTTATCTTTGTTTTATACCCAGATATTATAGAATCTAAAAGTTTATAAATTTTGTTTCTAAAGAAATCACCCTCTAGTCTAGAGCAAGTAGCATCAACAGCCATACCCAAGAAGCTTTGTTTTTTGTCTTTTTTATCTATTACGAGAACTTCATCTACTCCTTTTATATCATCAAATCTACAAGTTGAAACCATTGAAAAGTTATCTCCATACCAATTGCCAATAGTACAACCAAAAGAAAGTGCTCTCTCTGTAATAGTAGCCATCTTTTTAGCTTTCAATAATTTAATCTCACGTGATGGATCGGCCTTATTCTTCTCCTCTATATCAGCATCTATCTTTTGAAGATCTGACAAGTCATTTGCTACTTCTTCATTTGGAGTTCTTGATTTTCTTCCATCTACTAGTCCAGCTTTGGCAAATTCATAATAATAATCTGGACCTTCTTCTATATTATTATTTTCAAGAGACAATGCTTTTTTATAAATATCTTCAAACTCATCATTTGTAAAATTCTTGTGTAATTCATCCCACAGAATATTTAATTCTAGTGTCTTTTGTTGTTCTTCTCCTATTTCAACCAACTTTATTCCTTCTAAAACGTGCAGTCGAGAATCCGCATTATAAATCTCTACAGGAGCTACTTCTTTCTCTTTTTTAGGAACAGGCTTGATATGCCCCGAAGAAATGAGATCTTTTATTATTTTATTAAAATCAACTTTTTTTATATCATCTGAAAACCGACTACCGGGAGGCAAGCGATTGTATACCTTTCTGATAATAAAATCTTTTATTTTTTCTATATCTTCTGGAGTATCAATTAGAACAAGGTCACCGATAATACCTTTATCAATATAACTATCGACAAATTTCTTTAAAATAAAACCTTCTACAGAGAGATCTTCTCGCTTACTGATTATATTTTCTTGCATGTATTAAATATTAACATATAAAACTATATTATAGAACCCTAAAAATTTGACTTCTAAATGATTTTATGTTTAAATAGTATAAATATAGAATTTATGCAGAGTAAATACACTTCTCTTGAGGAGCTAGGAGATAATATTCTAGAACCTCAAGATGTTTTGACCTTTTTGGGGAGTACCCATTATTTGGTAAGCAACAATGCCCTTTTAAATGAAGGAAATGGCTCACCAAATGATGAGATTTTCACAATTCTTGGAGTAGACAAAAACAAGTTTTGTGAAGAATCTTACGGGTACCATCCAATGCCCCCACACCAATTGGTGTGGGGGCAGTTCCCTACCACGAAGCTCAAAGACTTTGATGCTCTAACAAGAGTAGCAAAGAAACTCTTTGAGCTTTGTAAAGAAAAACAAAAAACCGCCTTATAAGCGGTTTTTCATTTGGGATAATTTTGTAAACTTATTTTAAAGTAACTCATATACAAAAACCACCCACAAGGGATGGTTTTTGTATTGCTCCTTGGTCCGAATCAGCCAAGTGGGCTGATTAGGACACCTCCGCAAAGGTTCTTTGAAACAAGTAAACTTATTTTAAAGTAACCTTTGCTCCGGCTTCCTCTAATTTCTTTTTGAAATCATCAGCATCTTCTTTCTTCATATTCTCTTTAAGAACTGAAGGAACTCCATCAACTAAATCTTTAGCTTCTTTGAGTCCAAGTGCTAGAACCTCTTTAACAACTTTCATAACTGCAATTTTTTGTTCCCCTGCTGCTGTTAATTCTACAGTGAAAGCACTCTTAACCTCAGCCTCTTCAACAACACCTGCAACTGCAGGACCAGCTGAAGCTTGAGCTGATACTCCGAATTTTTCTTCTAATACTTTTACAAGTTCGTGTAAATCAAGAACTGACA
>JBBQGX010000041.1:0-5279 GCA_038323465.1 Minisyncoccia bacterium
CAGTTCTTCGACCTTTTTGATTAATACTTGTATGGTTAAATCTTTGATCAAAACTTTTTTTGTCAAAGATAATCCGGACATATCTTAAAATGCAAGTTTTTACGGCTAAAGTTATACCAAGCAAATGGCTCAAATTGTTGATAACCATGCATTCGGGAATTTCATCCCCACGAGAAGCGCATATTCAAAATAAACTTTTGGCTCGCAGGTAATATTAAAATATAGAGGCACATAAAATCGCTAAAAACCTGACACTTATTAACACCTACAGTACAGAATGGTTAACAGCACCTCGTTTTTGAGATTTTTACTCAAGAAATACTCGGGTGATTACTATTTTTTTAACTTTAGCCCAGCTAAACAACTACAAGAATTGATTATATTATAGAAAAAATCTTGCCATGAATCTAATCAATTTTATTGATTCATTTCCAGACGAATCCTCTTGCAGGATCAAATTTAAGGAATTTAGAGATACACAAGGTGTCATTTGTAGAAAATGTGGAAGCATAGATCATTATTGGTTTCAGACCGTTGAGCAGTATCAATGTAAGAAGTGCAAAACAAGGACAACCTTGAGAAGTGGAACTGCCATGCAAGGGAGTAATCTACCATTCAGATACTGGTTTATAGCGATACATCTCTTGACTGGTACGAAAAAGACCTTTTCTGCACTGGAGCTGCAAAGGCAAATTGGACATAAGTTTTACGAACCGATTTGGTATATGCTTCAGAAGCTTAGGAAAACGATGGGATTCAGGGATAGCAAATATCAACTGGATAAAATTGTTGAATTAGACGAAGGATTTTTTGAAAGTGTTGATACAGATAAAGATGATGATGAAAAATCTACTCCAAAGAAGCGTGGGCGAGGTAGTCAAAAACAAACCACGGTAATGGTGATGGCTTCAACTGTTTACGATTTTGGGAAGATCAGGAAATTCAATAAACCAACCAAATTCCGATTTGTCAAGATGCTTGTTGTTGATAATCTTAAGGGACAGACTGTTGGAGAAAAAGTATCAGAAAACATTAAATATGACACTGTTATAAAAACGGATAATTATAGAAGCTACTCAAGAATTAAAGATCAGGTCTGGTGTCATATACCACAGACTATTAAACCAAAAGACGCCGCGAAAGTGTTGCCATGGGTTCATACGATGATAAGTAATGCTAAGAGAACATTGCTTGGTGTTCATCATATGATATCCGCAAAGTACGCTCAAAATTACTTGGATGAGTTTTGCTACAAAGTAAACAGAAGAAATTTTGGCGAACAATTATTTGACAGATTGTTAATCGCCTGTGTAACTACCAATTATCAAAATGTTCTTAATCATAACCGATAGTCATATAAAATAAATCTGTGGAATTTATTGGAACTGAAAATATTCAAGCTGATAAATGGTATGATCTATCAATTAGAAGTAATTATATTTCTCCATTCCAAACGCCTGAGTATTATAATATAATTAAACAGAATGAGGGTTTTACTCCTTACGTATTTGCTACAGAAGAGGATGGTATCTATACATCACTTGTCGTTGTAGTTGTTCATAAGGAAAAAGGATATAAGTCATTTTTTACTCGCAGGGGAATAATCTATGGTGGACCTCTTTTCGCTGAAAACGAATCAATATCTTTATCTGTTCTGCTAAAAGGTATCAGTCAATATTTTAAATCCAAGGTAATTTTTATTGAGATAAGGAACTTTTTTGATTATTCTGAACATTCAGATATTTTTTTAAGAGATAAATGGGAATTCCTGTCCTACCTGAATTATACAATTGAATTGCAAAATTTAAAACCGGGTGAACTACTATCTTCATTTTCATACAATCGACGGCGCGAAATCAGACTTTCAATTGAAAGAGATGCTTCGTATAAGGAGTGTGAAACGCAACTAGAATTACGTTCTCTTTATAATATCTTAGAGGACCTCTATAAGAAAAAAGTGAAACTTCCTTTACCTAATTTTGAATTCTTCTTTAAATTATGGCAAAGTGAGATAGGTAAAGTATTTGTTGTGCTTAAAGATGGAAAGGTTCTCGGAGGTTGTTTTTGCGTTATTTTAAAAAAAGTTTCTATATACACAATGTATTATTGTGGTTTAAGAGACTTTGACAAGAAAATATTTCCTACTCACTTAGCAATTCTTGCTGCATTAGATTTTGCGAGTCAAAATGGGATAGCCATTTTTGATTTTATGGGAGCTGGTTTAAAGAATAAAGAATACGGAGTACGACAATATAAACAGGAATTTGGAGGAAGGTTAAATGAATATGGTCGTTATAGAAAAATCTTGAACCCTTTTTGGTTCAAGATTGGGGAATTGGGATTGGCCCTCCTAAAAAAAGCACCTACCATTAAAATGTGAGATTCTTGATTAGTTATTAAAGCAAATGCTTTATAATGTACTTCTATACTAAAGGCATTCTTCTTTAGAAAATGGTTATAATAAGTTTTAAGTGTGGTTAAAAAGAATATAATATTCGTATTTGCTAATTTAAAACCTAGTCAGATATTCTATAAAATACTTCCCTTATGCAAATCTGAGTTTACTACAAAAGTTGTTGTTCTTAGAAAAGACCAGATTGACATTAATAATGACAAGTTTATTTGTACATCCTTACCCTGGTTGTTTAAGATTAGGCCTCTTTATTGGTTTGTAGTTCCAATATATGGGATATATCTCATAAAAAAGCATAAAGCAACAATCATTTTAAACTATAATATTTTTCCACATGGATTTAATGCTTTTTTGGCATCTGTCTTTACCAGAATACCAGTAATTTTCGCGGAGATTAATCAAGACACTATCAGATATCACCAGTTTTTTTTTCTTAAACCTTTAATTGAACTGATTGTTTCAAATGCCCAACTAATTTTGGTTCCAGGTTCTCACACCGGAATTTATTGGAATCAGGTTGGCTTAAAAAACATTGAAAGTTTACATAGTACAGTTGATACTGATTATTATATCCCTGCAAGTACCACCTATAAAAATTTTGATTTTATTTTTATAGGGGAATTTAATGATAATAAACGGCCTGATTTAATTTTGAACGCATTTATACGTATTCTATGTGAATTTAAAGATCTAAGAATTTGCTTTATTGGATATGGCCCCATACGAAAAGTATTAGTAAAACAAATAAAAAACTTTGATCTGGGAAACAGAGTGTTAATAGCAAGCTCTGATAAAGTACTTGAATATATTCAACAATCAAAAATATTTGTAATGGCTTCTTTATCTGAAGGGATTCCTTGTTCATTACTTGAATCGATGTCGTGTGGGTTAATAGCTGTCGTTCCTGATGTTGGCGATATTTCTGATGTAATTATTCATGGTCAAAATGGATTTATCCATGATAATACATTATTAGGGCTATATAGTATAATGAAAAAGAGTTTAATTGAATATAATGAACTTATTCAGGTAAGAATCAATGCCAGAAACACAATTATTTCAGAACATTCATATAAAGTAGCTAAAGAAAAATGGAACAGAATTTTAAGCCATCGAAATGAAAATTCTTATTGATATAGGTCATCTTGCTGATTTTAATTTTCTTAAATTTTCAATTCTTAAGCTTCATTCAGAGGAGCATGAAATTCTAGTTTCAGTTCTTGATAGAGGAAAACTATCCGAAATTGCTACTAAAGAGTTAAAGAATATTTCTGTAGTTAAGATTGGTAAACATAGGGGGTCAATATTATCAATAATTTTTGAAGCGAATTTCCTTAAATTTTTCCGTCTTTTAAACCTCTCTTTAAAGTTTAAGCCTGACATCGGTTTAAGTCCTGGTAGTTTCTTACTTGGTGCTGTACTGAAAATTCAGGGTAAACCAAATATTCAATTTGATGATGATCTGGAAAGACCGGTGAATGTATTTTTAGAAAAGATTACTTCAACAAGATTATATTTTCCTATTTTTTACTTTAAAACTAGTAAGTATGTTCGAAAATATAATGCATTAAAAGAGTGGGCATACCTTTCACCAAAATATTTTTCACCGGATCCTTTAATAGTTAATTACTATAAACTGGAGATTAAGAAATACATTTTTATAAGAGAAGTTTCAAATAAAAGCTTAAACTATTATAATCAGAATAAGAATTGTCTGGCAGATATTGCTCAGCTTTTTCCTGCAAATCTGAAGGTTTTGTTTTCTCTTGAAGATAAGGGCAAAAGGCATCTTTATCCCGAGGAATGGATTTTGCTTGAAGAGCCCATCTTAAATTTTCATTCATTGCTTTATTATAGTGCTATTGTAATATCTTCCGGCGATAGTATGGCAAGAGAAGGTGCTGTTTTAGGTGTTCCAAGTGTTTATTGTGGATTTCGCGAAATGGAGGCTAATAAAATATTAATCGACTTGGGAATGTTATATAAAATTAAACCTATGGATATTCCAGAATTTATTAAAAATATCTTTAACAATGTATTTAATTCCCAAAGCCAAGAAAAGTTTAGGAATAAATTGTTGTTGGAATGGGATGATGTAAATGAATGTGTTACTAAATCATTAAAGGAAGAGTTCTAGGAAGTGCGATATTTTTAATTTGTTATTTGATTTTCTAAAAACAAAGACATTACACATTAACCAAAGAGAGTCAGAATGGATTTCACTTTAATTATTTATAGGAAAATGTTGGATTCTCTTGTAGAGCAGGGTTTTAATTTTTTTACATTCAGGGATTATCTTGATTCTCCTCAATCAAAGAAGTCAATAATTATACGTCATGATGTTGATAATTTTCCGATTAATTCTTTAAAGTTTGCAGCACTTCAGGCAGAACAAAGAATTAAGGGTAGTTACTATTTCAGAGTAGTTCCTGAAAGCTGGGATGAAGCAATAATCAAAGAGATAGCTTCAATGGGTCACGAAATCGGGTATCACTATGAGGATGTCAGCACGGCTGCTGGGAGACTTAGGGACTTAGGGACGAAGAGACTTAGAGACAAAGAGGCGGTAGCGGAGGAAATTGTAAAAATTGCGATTGAGAGTTTTTCGGAAAATCTGGAGAAACTTAGAAAAATTGTATCGGTTAAAACTATCTGTATGCATGGGAGTCCGATGAGCAGGTGGGACAGCAGGTTGCTTTGGAAGTATTATGATTACCATGCCTTTGGGTTAGTTGGTGAGCCGTATTTTGATCTGAATTTTGATGAGGTGATGTATTTGACGGATACGGGGAGGAGATGGGATGGAAATTTTGTGTCGGTAAGAGACAAGATGTTTGGAGGAGGAGACATGGAGAGTAAATCGGCT
>JBBQGX010000042.1:0-4848 GCA_038323465.1 Minisyncoccia bacterium
ACATAAAATACCCTTATTTTATAAGAGTATTTTATGTTTGACGACTATGAAAATCATTGTATAACTATTGACTTTTATATTCCTTTGTGCTACTATTGAATGAGTTCCAAGTATATCGTTGTATGTTTACATATAGTTATATATAAGGAATTTTTTAGTTTGAGTTATTTATTAAAAATATATGACTCTACTAAACCGAGTTATTGTATTCTCTAAAAACATTTAAATGCTTAAGAGTAACATATAACGAGGCGTTAGGCGGTACGGATACTGTCAATTATGAATAAACAGAAAATAATACGTTACTTGCAGTCAATTGTTGCTATTCCTATGCTTGCAGTGGTATTACCACTCACTGGAATATCAGCAATCACAGATACAACTACATTTAGCGCAAATAAAGTTGAGGTTGGGAGTCCTGTGATAACCACACAAGAAGACCAAATTCTCAAAAAAAAGGCAGAAGCTATAGATGCATTACTTGCATCATATGATTCTCCTCTTGAAGGCTATGGTGAAAAGTTTGTTGTTGAAGCTGAAAAAAATGATATTGACTGGCGTTTGTTGCCAGCAATCGCAGGAGTAGAGTCAACATTTGGTCGCCATGCTTGTAAAAAAGCTACAAATAGTTTCTTGGGATACGGTTCATGTAAAATAAATTTTAAATCAGCCGATGATGCAATAGAAAAAGTCTCTGCTAGCTTAGGTGGAAATAATGAAAATACAGCTCGTCATTATGATGATAAAAATACTGTGCAGAAATTGAAGAAATATAATTCAGTCATACCAACTTATTCTAGTAAAGTTATTAGAATAATGAAAATGATTGATGATAAAGAAGAGATAGTTTAATTAAAAAAATATAAAAAGAGAGTAAATATAAAAATTTTTATATTTACTCTCTTTTTATTATATCTTCTTAAAATTATCAATCATTATACTTTTTTCACCATTACGTTCTGTGACTTTTCCTTGGAGGGCGATGATGGTATCCTTGATCAGTATATCTTTATTTGATTCAAATAATTTAGAGAATATAACTGCATCGATGGTGCCTGTAGTGTCAGAAAGTTTTATGAATGCCATACGATCATTTTTCTTTGTAGTGACTATTCGCACATCTTCTATAATAGCAGCTACAGTGATAGGAGTATTCACTTTAAATTCTTCTTGAATTTTTTTAATAATGGTTCCAAATTTCTCTATTTTTTCTTTATATGCTTGTAAAGGGTGACCTGATACATATAGGCCTAATAGATCTTTTTCCCAAATTAATTTTTCTGCAACTGTTGCCTCTATTTGTTCATCAAGTGATAGTTTTACTTCTATGCCACCGATTGATCCAAAAAGAGAATCTTGAACCATCCCTCCTCTTGTTTCTTTTGTAAATGCTAGAAGTTTTTCTAAATTACCCATAACCATATTTCTGTTATTCACAAATTCATCCATTGCTCCGCATTTTGCCAATGCCTCGATGGATTTTTTGTTTAGATTTTTATGGTCTACTCTTTCTAAGAAATCTGCCAGAGACTTGTATTTACCATTTTTTTTTCTTTCTTCTATTATTGCATCAGCAATATCAACTCCGAGATTTTTAATATTATAAAATCCGAAACGTATTGTTCTATCTGTATCATGATCACTTCCTTTGATAACAGTAAATCCTCCATAACTCTCATTTACATTTGGAGGAAGAACTTTAATCTTCATTTTTTCACACTCGTGGATTATTTCAGCTACTTTTTCAATATCACCAGACTCTGAAGTCATAATAGATGTCATATATTCAACAGGATAGTGCGCTTTCATATAGGCAGTTTGGAATGCTACTAAGCCATAACTTGCAGCGTGAGCTTTGTTGAATCCATATGCAGCAAATGGCTCAATAAGCAGCCAGAATTCATTAGCCTTCTTCTCTGTCATTCCATTTTTAACAAATCCTTCTAGAAGTTTACTTTTTTCAGCTTCCATTACTGCGGGGATTTTCTTTCCCATAGCCTTGCGGAGTTTGTCTGCTTCAAGCCAAGAATAACCAGCGAGCTTGATAGCTGTCATCATCACGTCATCTTGGTATGTAATAACTCCAAATGATTGATCGAGAATATCTTTCAGTCTAGGATCAAGATAGGTAATTGCATTTTTATTGTGTTTACGCTTGATATATTCTGGAATAGATTCCATCGGTCCTGGACGGTACAGTGCTACCATGGCGTTTATGTCATGGATAGTAGATGGTTTTAACTCTTTTAAATATCTTGTCATACCTGAACCATTTAACTGAAATAACCCACTCGTTTCTCCTTTTGATAATAACTCAAAAGTTTTTTTATCATCTAGTGGTAGATTGTCTATATCAATATCTACTTTATGAATTATCTTAACCAATCGTACAGCTTCAGCAAGTATTGAAAGATTACGAATACCTAGAAAGTCAAACTTTGGAAGTCCTGCATCTTCAATACTATACATATCATATTGAGTAATTATATTTCCACCTTTAGGGTCAAGTTGAACAGGAGTAAACTCATAAAGTGGGCGAGGAGACATTACGACTCCTGCAGCATGGACTGAGATGTGACGTACGCAACCTTCCATTTTTTTAGCTAGGTCTATAATTTTTTTTGTATCAGGTTCATCTTTGTAGGCAGCTTTGAGTTCGGGAACTATTTTGATAGCATGATCAATAGTCATAGCTGTACCTTGAGACCCAAGTGGTATCATAGAAGAAATTCTATCACCAACATTGTATGGATAGCCGAGGGCTCGAGCAACATCACGAACTGAACCCTTGGCCATCATTGTTCCAAATGTACCAATCTGTGCGACTTTATCTTCGCCATACTTTCTCTTTGCATAAGCGATTATCTCATCTCGTCTGTTATCAGCGTAGTCCATATCTATATCAGGTAGTGATGGACGCTCAGGATTTAGGAATCTTTCGAATGGAAGTTTGTATGCGATAGGATCAACTTTTGTGATACCGGTCAAGTAAGTAGTGAGTGATCCAGCAACTGATCCTCGGATATTTGTATATATTCCGTTATCTTTTGCATATTGAAGTAAATCAGAGACAACGAGAAAATACGCAGGATATCCTTTTTGTTTTATAATTTTTAATTCATATTCTAATCTATCTATATATTCTTTTGTTTGTTCTAGTTTTCTATTTTCAAATCCTTTGTATGCAAGTTCTCGTAGTACTTCATCTGCTGTTTGACCTTCCGGAATAGGGAAGTCGGGGAAGTAAGCGGTACCGAGTTCAAGGTCATAATTTTCACATAGATCAGCTACTATTTTTGTATTTTTTACTGCCTCTGGTATATCTTTGAAATATTTTAAAGCAGTTTTTTCATCAATCAAAGAAAAGTCATCGATAGAGAATTCAAGCCCCGTACCTTCTTTACCATCTATAACTCCTGTATTTACTTTTAGCAGTGTCTCGTGCGCATCATGGTCTTCTTGACAGAGATAGTGAGAATCTTGTCCTGCAACAACTGTAATGTTCCATTTTTTACCTAAAGCAATAATTTCCTTACGAAGTTTTTCGTCATTTTCTACATGAGGATGACTATGAACTTCAAGAAAATAATTTTCTTTACCGAAAATATCTTGGTGCTCTTTTATAAGCTCGTCTGCCTTTTCTGTGTTATTTACAAGTACAGCACGAGAAAGTTGACTTCCCATACAGCCAGATAGACATATTATACCCTCAGAGAATTCACGAAGAATCTCTTTATCCATTCGAGGTTTGTAATAATAACCTTCTAGGTTTGCAATAGTTACAAGACGCATGAGGTTTTTATAGCCTTGTTTAGTGCGAGCTAGTAGTGTCAGATGATAACGCTTATTATCTACTCCTGGTTCTTTATCAGCCCTACCACGTTCTGCTATATAGGCCTCAACCCCTATAATAGGCTTAATACCAGCCTTTTGAGCCTCTTTATAGAGTTCTATCGCTCCATACATGTTGCCGTGGTCTGTGATAGCAAGGGCATTCATACCATTCTTTTTGGCTGTTTTAACCATATCTGGGATTTTAGAAAGCCCATCTAATAGGGAATAATGCGAGTGAGTATGTAGATGTATAAATTGAGAATCGAGCTCTATTTTTTCCATATTTCTTTAGTATAGCAAATAAGGTATTATTGTTCTATATGAGAGAAAAGGAGAACATTAAATACATAATCGGTATAGATGAAGTCGGGCGTGGGCCGATAGCAGGGCCGGTGGCTGTGTGTGCATTCTTTTGTAAACCAGACTTTTTTGAATTAGACATAAGTCGGACTCATGGTAATAAATTGCCAAAATTAAAAGACTCTAAAAAACTTTCTAAAAAACAAAGAGAAATTTGGTTTGAGTTTTTGAAGGAAAAAAAGAAAGAAGGCGAGTGTGATTATGCTATATCATATGTATCATCTCTAAATATTGATAAATTTGGAATTGCAAAATGTATTCAAAAGGCACTAAATGAATCATTAAAAAAAGTAACTACATATAATAATACACAAAATACTTCACAAGATTCTGAAAATTCTTTCCTCTTTACCCCAAAGGGGCCCTACGAGATAAAGAATTTTCAAAATCTTGCTTCGTATTTTGTGTATCTTGATGGTGGTTTAAAAGCACCAGAGGAATATGTTAACCAAGAGACAATCATAAAAGGGGACGAGCTTTATCCTGTTATTTCTTGTGCTTCTATTATCGCGAAAGTTTCGCGTGATAAGATAATGACAGATTATGCAAAAAAATATCCCGAATATGGATTTGAAAACCATTCAGGTTACGGTACAAAAGATCATTATGAAGCTATAAAGAAAAATGGACAAACTCCAATCCATCGCAAGAGTT
>JBBQGX010000043.1:0-4810 GCA_038323465.1 Minisyncoccia bacterium
AGACAGATTTTGCTAATATATCAAAAGAAGCTATTCAAGCTGTGGAATGGGCGCTTAATAACCGCCCTAGAAAGAGACTTGGATGGAAGACACCATTAGAAGCATTTAATGAAAGTGTTGCACTTATAGGTTGAATGTACCTTTTTGCTATTTGACTAAAATTAAAATATATTGTAATGTTTGCTTAAAATCATTTAAAATTAAATCCGATGAGAAACAAACATTTGCCATTTAAGTATGGTGATATTTGTTTCTTGCCGGAACAAATATCACAAAAAGAAGTTAATCTTTCCGCTTCAAAATTCCTAAGAAAAAACAGAGAACTTATTGAGAAAGAATTAAGGCCTATAATATCTGTATTTGATTTTCTTTATGAACTTCAGTATAAATATAGGTTAAATTCTCAAAATTTTCCTCTATTTAAAAAACTCCCTAAAAAGATTCAGAATTATATAGCAACTAGTGATGCTATTATACACGAAGACCCTTATTCAATTATTCCCGCTATGAGATATACCAGTTTTGGTTTTATTGTATTAGATGATGGAATAATTAAAGAGACAATAAGAGCTTTTGAGCTAGAGAGATTATTTGGAATCAGACAATTAGGATTTCTCATGAATCCAATTTTAAGAGACTCTGAACTCAGTTCAAATGCTTTAGGTTTTACTCAAACTCGAGGATTTCATTCTCTGTGTGTTGCTTCATTATTAAGATTAATTGAATTCAATAATGAGGGAACTTATCTAATTAGTGAATTACTTAGTATTGGAGGAACTTCACATGATGCATTAACTCCAGCTGGAAGTGACACGACAAAGCTTATAAATTTATTCCTTTTTGATGAAGATGAACACTATGGGAATATTTTCAAAAAACCCGGGTGGATATTTTTAAAAAATAAATATGGAATTAAAGAGAGTGATTTATTGGAAATGATTCGTAATAATGGAATCTATGGACAATTACTTGATATTGCAGATAAAATTGCTTATACATCTGTCGATGTTTGGGAATTCGTTGGTCTTTTTGAAAAATTAGATGAAGAATTAAAAAGTGAACGATATAAGCAACTAGAAAATATCGTTAATGAGAATCCAAAATTTTGTGATATCTGGGAAAATGTTAAAATCTTGGACGACAAAATGGTCATAGAAGATGGTTATAAATTAGGTATATTTTTAACTATCAGAGCTCTTATGTTTGCTGAATTATATTATAATCCAGCAAGTAGATTTTTAGAATATATGCTTTCAAAAAGAATAATAAATTCATTGTTTAATAATGGAAGTATAGATTATGAAAAACTTTTAGAGTGGAAAGATTATGAACTAGAAGAAGTAATTTGGAAATTCTTAGGAAGTAGATATTTTCCTACTAGTTTTAAGGAGAGTATCTACAAAAAATTTACTAATGAAAAAGAAAGACAGAATTACATAGAAAAATTTAACAATGATAGTTCTATTGTTCTGATACCTGATGATTTCAAATGTGTCACTAAAACTGGAGTTAATAAATATTCAGTTAAAAAAGAAGGGAAAATTATGATTTTCAAAGATGCTTACCCAGAAATGGCTAGCGAAATAGAAAATATAATGACATTTGATGAGTCATTTGGTTTATATGTGATTAATTTAAGTGATCTTAATATACCTAAAAAAAAATATAAGGGTATAAAAGAAAAACTTGAAAATATCTAAACAGCTTACATTTAATATTGTAAGCTGTTTTTATTTGTGCGTGTGGAAGGAATCGGACCTTCGACCTCTGTCTTATCAGGACAGCGTTCTACCACTGAACTACACACGCATATTAAACATTTAAAATTAACACTATTATAGACAATTGGTTTTATACATTCAAACCAACAATTACACACGTAAGAACTTTGAGTTACTACCAACAACTACACGCAAAATTTTACAAATTGACCCATTTATCAAACCGTAGTAGTAATATAGCAAAAACTTGAGAATATCGCAATTATTTGCTATATTGTACACGGCTTGAAGCCGTTTTCTTTTTATGGAAAATACAAACAACAAAGAACCTTGGTGGAAAGATGGAGTTATTATATTTTTTAAAGTATCTGGATATATAGCTTTTCCTGTAATAATAGCTTCATTTGTTGGAAAATATTTTGACCAAAAATATAACACGGGTAATTTGATATTTTATACCATGATTGGAATTGCTTTTATCTCTACCATGTACATGATTTGGAAAGAAATGAAAATTTACAAAAAGAAATTAGATCAAGAAGAAAACAAAAAATAATTTATGAATACAGAAAATACTACAGGGGAACTGAATACGGCAAATGAACAACACTCTCTCATCACAGATATGAAAGAGATTGAAAATACTACAACTTCTAATGAGGTTAAAACTGAATCTACTCTATTTGCTGAACCTATATACCATATAGGGTCTTTTACTGTTACAAATGCATTATTTACTAGCTGGATAGTTGTAGCAATACTTGTTATATTTTCTATAGTCATAAGACTTAAACTTAAAAAAATTCCAAGAGGAATTCAAAATGTTTTTGAATTTGTTATAGAGGGAGCAGAGTCACTTTGCGACCAAGTTACAAATGACAGAAAAATCACAAACAAAGCTTTTCCTATAGTCTTTACGATCTTTCTTATTGTTCTTGTAAATAATTGGATGGGCATTTTACCTCTTGGAGGTTTTGGCCTTCTTGAAATAAGTGAACATGGAAAACTATTTATACCTCTTATTCGTAGTGGAACTGCTGATATAAATGGAACCTTACCCCTTGCAATTATGTCAGTCATTGGAGCCAACCTTTTTGGAGTACTCTCTATAGGCCTATGGAAAACAATCAATAAATATGTTAATCTAAAGGCGCTTGGTGGTATCATAACCTCCATCCGCAAAGATCCTATGATTCTCATGACAGCTCCTATAATGTTTGCTGTTGGAATATTAGAACTCGTAGGTGAATTTGCAAAAGTAGCATCACTCTCGTTTCGTCTCTTTGGGAACGTATTCGCAGGTGAAGTACTCTTAGCATCAATGGGTGCAATCTTAGCATATGCACTTCCTACACCATTCTTACTTCTTGAAGTACTCGTTGGAGTAATACAAGCTTTTATCTTCTCAATCTTGACACTGGTTTATTATACAATAGCAAGTCAGGATCACGACGAAGAGCATGACGAGAAAAATCATGCAAAAGATAGTGGGCATGTAGTAGTAGCGCATTAATAACTTAAAGGTCAATCATTATTAGTTAATTTTTATAAAACTTATGGAAATTGCAACACTCGCAAAAGCAATCGCAATCGGTCTTGGTTCTATAGGACCAGCTATTGCTATCGGTATGATAGGTTCTAAAGCTATGGAAGCTATAGGACGCAATCCTGAAGCTTCAGGAAAAGTTTTTGTGCCAATGCTTATCGCATCAGCTTTCGCTGAAGCCGTAGCCATTTATGCACTTGTTATCGCCTTCTCAATCAAATAGTTTTGACTATTTACATCTAGTCAGTTGTTCACTATCTGAAATTTTCTATCGATTTCTAGGATATCCAAATGACTAGGAGTAAGGAGCCAAGCCTCTTTAGAATTTTAATTAGTAATCAGTAATTAATAAAAATATGGATTCATTTATCACTACATTTCACATAGACTGGAAAATAATCATCGCTCAAGTTATAAACTTTGGTATAGTATTTTTTATATTATATTTCTTAGCACTAAAACCTCTTAAAAAATTAATGGCAGAACGTACAGAGCGGATAGAAAAAGGTATCGAAGATGCAAAGACAAACAGCACCCTACTATCCCAAACAAAAAAAGAATACGAAGATGTATTAATGAAAGCAAAAACAGAGGCTCATGAGATATTTCAAGAAGGAAAAAAAGAAGCTGAGATAAAAAAATCAGAAATGATAGAAAAGGCTGGTAAAGAGGTAGAGATGATGATAATAAATGGCAAGAAAATACTTGAAGCAGAAAAAGTTAAAATGGTAGAAGAAGCAAAACGCGAGATAGTATCTCTCGTAGTCAAGGCTACTGAAAAACTTTTAGAGGGTGAAGAGAATAAGGGGTATGAAGAAAAAACTTTAAATCAAATAAAGAAAATGTAATAAAAAATGGTATGGCAAAAATATCTGTAAACAATCTAGCAAGTGCAATATATGAATCCTTAAAAGATAAAGAGGGTATATCTTTTGATGAAAGTTCATCAAACATAATCAAAATTATGCAAGATAAACATATGTTAATAAAGAAAGATCAGGTATTGGATGCTTTACAAAAGATAGTTGATAAAGAAGAGAATACTGTCAGAGCTAGAATAAGTACAAAAAATAAATTAGTTGAAAAAGATTTAAAAGAAATAGAGGACTTTATAAAGAGGAGATACAATGCAGGTGAAATAGTTTTAGACAAGAAAGAAAATCCCAAGCTTCTCGGTGGAATAAAAATAGAGATCAAAGATGAAATAATAGATCTGACCTTAGCCAACAAATTGCATCAATTACAAAATTATTTAATAACAAACTAATTATATGACAAAGAATCACATTGTAGAAAATTTAAGAAAACAGATTGAGAAATTCCAAGCCGATACAAAAGCCGAGAAGGTTGGTCATGTTATTGAAGTTTTTGATGGAATCTCAAAAGTAGGAGGACTTTCTGACTTGAAAGCATCAGAAATGGTTACTTTTGCAAGTGGAGCAACAGGTGTTGCACTTAACCTCGAAGAAGATTCAGTTGGTATTATTGTTTTAGGAGATTTTTCAAAAATCAAAGAAGGGGAAGAAGTTAAAGCCACAGGAAA
>JBBQGX010000044.1:0-4592 GCA_038323465.1 Minisyncoccia bacterium
ATAATGACACCCCGCATCTGACATAGAGGGGGTATATCGATATTTAAATGTACTAAAATAATAGCACGATAAATAAAACTTGACAAATATTAAAAAAAAGCTAATATAATACTTGAAATTACAATTTACGGAAGTAACTCAGTTGGTAGAGCACATTCTGGCCAAGGATGAGGTCGGGGGTTCGAGTCCCTCTTTCCGTTCGATTTTTTTCATTTATTCGGGGTATTCTGTAGTCCGGTTAGCAGCTCTGATCTGGGATCAGATGGCCGCAGGTTCGAATCCTGCTACCCCGACGTATTTTTTAATATATTTAGTACCTTGTTTTCTCTAAATAGAGGTAAAGGATTTTATACTCTCCTTTACCTCACAATCAAACGTCTCACAATCTTCGGAAAGTGAGGCGTTTTTATTTCTCTAATTTATTTTTCAAAACTACAATCTCGTCACGTAAAATAGCAGCAGTTTCAAAGTCGAGTTCTTTAACAGACTTGTTCATTTCCTTCTCTTTTATTTGGATTATTTTTTCGTAAACTTTTTTATTCCTATCATCATCTGAGAGCATGATATTCTTCAGGGAGTCTGATTCAGTTTTGCCTTTATTACTCTTGTCTTTCATAAAAGCTTTTCTAAATATTTCTACATCAAGACCAAGTTCAGCATTTACGGCTTTCGCATGTTTGTCTTCGAGTTCTTCTGTAATATCTTTAATCTTTTTTATAATCGTCTGTGGAGTAATCCCGTGCTTTTTATTATAAGCAACCTGAATAGCTCGACGGCGACTAGTCTCGCCTATCGCTCTCTCAAGTGAGCCAGTCATAATATCAGCATAGAGTATCACTCTGCCTTCTACATTTCTCGCTGCACGTCCTATGGTTTGAATCAGAGCAGTTTCTGAACGTAAAAAACCTTCTTTGTCTGCATCGAGTATTCCAATCAAAGCAACTTCAGGTAAATCCAAACCTTCACGGAGCAAGTTCACCCCTACAAGAATATCTATATCACCACGTCGGAATTGTGTAAGGATTTGAATTCTCTCTATTGTTTTTATTTCACTATGTAAATATTCAGCTTTGATACCTTTGTCTTTCAAATAAATAGATAGATCTTCCGCCATTCTCTTAGTCAGAGTTGTAGCTAGAACTCTGAAACCTTTCTTAATAGTTTTCTCTGCTTCTATTATAAAATCTTGAATTTGACCGGGGTATGAGCCAGGAACAGAATCTTTCGACAAAAAATTATAGGTGTGGGCGCGCCGCAACGAGTTACTGCGAGTGGAGAGGGATAAGCGATTTTTTTCGGAAGATTCTTTTTCTGGCTCGCTTTTTAGAGCTGAAACAGGACGAACTATAACTTCCGGATCTATTAATCCAGTAGGACGGATTATTTGCTCTACTATTTGATTACTCTCTGCCTTCTCTTCTTTTCCTGGAGTTGCAGAGACATAGACGACTTGCCCGACTCTCTCTTCAAATTCATCTCTTTTTAGTGGTCTATTATCAGCAGCAGAAGGAAGACGGAAACCAAAATCTATCAATGTCTTCTTGCGTGAAGCATCTCCGGCATACATACCACCAAGTTGAGGCAAAGTCACATGAGATTCATCTACAATAGTTAGGAATTCTCCTCTAAAATATTCAAGAAGTGTATCAGGTGCCTCCCCTGGTTTCTTCCCTGACATATGACGAGAATAGTTCTCAATACCATTACAATACCCGATCTCGCGAATCATCGCCAAATCATAAGTAGTTCTTCTCTTAATCCTCTCTGCTTCGAGCAACTTCCCTTCTTTTTCAAATTTCTTTAGTTGCCCCGCAAGCTCTGTTTTAATATTCTTAATCGCTGTATCCATCATTTTTTTATCTGTTATAAAATGTTTCGTTGGAAAAAGGAAAATACTTTCTTCTTCTTTTATGATATGAGAAGAAACTGGATCAACTTTTGCAATACGAGATATAACTCCCCCTTCAAACTCTATTTGATAAACAAAAGTTTCAGATACAGGCATTACTTCTATCTTGTGACCAATAGAACGAAATGTACCTGATGATAAATCTGCATTAGTTCTCTCAAAATGAACTTCTATGAGTTTCTTCATCAAAGATATCCTATCAATTTTCATACCATTGTCTATTTTAAGATTTACTTTTTCATATTCCGCGGGACTTCCAAGCCCATAAATACAAGATACAGAAGCCACGATTATGACATCTTGCCTTGTGAGAAGTGAGGCAGTGGAAGCATGGCGAAGACGGTCAATCTCTTTGTTTATCTGGGCGTCCTTTTCAATATAGGTATCTGAAGCTGGCATATATGCTTCTGGCTGATAATAATCATAATATGATACAAAGTAATGCACTGCTGCATCAGGGAAAAATTCACGAAATTCCTGAGCAAGCTGAGCGGCTAGAGTTTTATTGTGAGCTATCACAAGAGTCGGCTTACCCCACTTCTCTATAACATTGGCGATAGTAAAAGTCTTGCCTGTAGCTGTCGCACCAAGTAACGTCTGCTTTTTCATACCTTTTTCCAACCCTTTCATCAATTGAGAAATAGCCTCCGGCTGATCACCATCTGGTTTATATTCACTCTTTAATTTAAATATTTTATTTTTCATATTTACTTAAAAATTCTTTTTTAAACTCAAAAAAAATATCATCTAAAATAGCCTGACGCATCTGAGATACCAGATTCGTAATAAAATAAATATTATGGATAGAGGAAAGAGTTGCGGCTTGCATTTCTTTGGCACGGAATAAGTGAGATATATAGCTCCTTGTATAATTCTTGCATGTATAACAATCACAACCTTCATCTATCGGGGTGAAGTCTCGTGTAAACTTGGCATTCATCATATTGATTTTACCACTCTTTGTAAATAGTGTTCCATTGCGAGCAGTACGAGTCGGCGCAACACAATCAAATAAATCCACGCCATTCTCTACTCCTTCAAATAGATCTTCTGGTTCACCTATCCCAAGTAGATGACGAGGCTTTTCTTCTGGAAGTATTTCATTGACCCACTTAACAGCACTCGACATATCCTCCTTAGCAAAAGAACCACCAATACCAAAACCATCAAAATCCATAGCACCAATAACTTCCGCAGATTGTTTGCGAAGAATTTCTGAGCGTCCCCCTTGAACAATACCAAATAGAGCTTGAGGCAAAAATGTAGCAAAAATATCTTCTTGGGATGGTCTGGCCCCTCGTCCTCCCTCGTCCGAGGACCTCTCAAGAAGATTTTTTTGTGAAATTTTTGCCGATTTTAATTCCTCTAATTTTTTATGTTCTTCCAAGCTTCTTTTCGCCCAAGAGTGAGTACGTGAAAGAGCTTCTTCTTGATATCTATCCGTCTCGGTCGGAGAAGTACATTCATCAAAAGCAAAGATAATATCTGCGCCTAAGTTGTGCTGTATTTCAATAGATTTCTCGGGAGTAATATAATGCAAGCTTCCATCTATATGAGAGCGAAAAGAAACACCATCATTTCCTATCGTTGCAAGTCTCGGCACACCATCGAGCGCAGTTGAACGTTCAGGTATAAGTAGTGACGGATCTGTAATAGAAACAACTTTTGATAATTCTTTTCCATAAGCAACACCAAGAGAGAAAACCTGGAAACCTCCAGAGTCCGTCATCATCGGACCATTCCAATTCATAAAAGTGTGGAGTCCTCCAGCATCACGAATAAGTTCATCTCCAGGTTGTAAATAAAGATGATAAGTGTTGGCGAGAGTTACTTGAACTCCTATTTCTTTGAGTTGCTCAGGTGTCATAGCTTTAACTGTCGCCTTCGTTCCAACCACCACAAAAGATGGAGTTAAAATAACTCCATGAGGTGTTTCAAGGACTCCTGCCCTACCTAGATGTCCATCTAGTTTTTTTTCAATTTTAAAATTTAATGCTGACATTATTAATTTCTTTTTACAAAAACCCATTTTAGGCTTTGAACATTTATGGGGGAATTCAATAAAATTTTCTTTACTGGATCATTGGGGGATGAAATTACTTCTTGAATTATAGCAACAACCTCCGATTTAAAATTTGGTAAAAATACAAATGTTCCTTTGGTAAAAGGTAAATCAACAGGGATCGTCATTTCAAAATTCCCTCCTCCGCGACCTATCAATTCTACGCTAGTATTTGATACATCTATCACTGCTTCTGTTAATTCTCCAGGATTTGAATAAAGTGTAATTAAAGATGTGTCTCCATAAACTGCACTCACTTCACCAATAGGAACCTCTGATTCTGAATATACAATATCACCAATAGATACACTGGAATTATCTCCTATATCTATAATGATAGTATCGTATGGTGAAAAATTTGGTTTAGTTAAAATATTTCCAAGAATCAAATCTTTTGTGAGAGGAGTACGATCAAATAATTCTTTAAGTTTTAAATTCTCATTTTTCAAAATAGTATAATCCAACATTTTTATTTTGAGATCAGTATTTTCTTTTAAAATATTTTCATTTTCTTTATAGATAGACGATTTTGTACGTAAAATGTATCCAGAATCATTTATACCTTGGAGTATTGATTGTTCTACTTTCCAAATAGGTCTACCAATAAAGTGAAGTGCCCCA
>JBBQGX010000045.1:0-4480 GCA_038323465.1 Minisyncoccia bacterium
TACACATTTCAGTTATGGCTGAAATGTGTAAATATGAAAAATCTCTATACTTGCGATAGTAGATGATGTTAATGTATAATTTGTGTATATGGAAAATAAAGGAGAAACAAGACAATGCCAAAATTGCAAAAATGACTTTATAATCGAGCCAGATGATTTTCTGTTTTATGAAAAGATAAAAGTTCCTGCGCCTACATTTTGCCAATATTGCAGAGCAGAAAGAAGATTTTCATTTAGAAATGAAAAAAAACTTTTTAAGGTTAAAGATTTTTTTACGGGTAATGATATTTTTTCTTTGTATCCTGAAGCTAGTGGAAGAAAAATAACTTCACATGAAAATTGGCATAGTGATATATGGACAGCCGAAGAATATGTTCTGGATTTAGATTTTTCTAAAATATTCCTTGATCAGTTTAAAGAATTAGAAATGAAAATACCAGTCTTAGCTATGAGGACACAGCTTATGATTGATAGCCCTTATTGTGCAAATGCCACAAGTCTTAAAAATTGTTATTTATGTTTTGCTTCGTCATATAGTGAAGATTCTATGTATAGTCAGTACACTGATTTTTCAAAAGATTGTTTAGATTGTTCTCATTTAAATCACTCTGAAAGATGCTATGAATCATTTTGGTCAGAAAAATGTTATCAATGTTATTTTTCTATTTTATGTAAAGAATCCCATAATATTTATTTTTGTAAAAATTGTACTGGTTGTAATGATTGTATCGGTTGTGTTGATTTGAGAAAATCATCATATTGTATTTTTAATAAGCAATATTCAAAAGAACAATATGAAGAAGAAGTAGAAAAAATGAATCTTAATAAAATCTCAGGTATTAAAAAATTAAGAGAAATTTCCCATACTTTTTGGTTTACACATCCCGTAAAGAATCATCAAGGTGTAAGGAATTTAGATTGTAGTGGTTCGTATGTTACTGACAGTAAAAATGTAAATGATTGCTATAACATTCGTGAGGGGGAAAATTTAAGATATTGTCAGTATCTAGGTGTACCTAAAAATAAAGATTGTTATGATGCAAATACATGGGGGTTTGGTATGGAAATGCATTATGAAACCTGTCTTTGTGGTGATCATTCTTATAACTTAAGATTTTGTGCAAATTGCTGGCCTGCATGTAAGAATTTGGAGTACTGCATGAATCTTGTAAATTGCTCAGATTGTTTTGGTTGTGTGGGTTTGAAAAAAAAGCAATATTGTATTTTAAATAAACAATACACAAAAGAAGATTACGAACAATTGCTTTTAAAAATAAAGAAACATATGGATGATATGCCATATATAGATAAAAAAGGTAATATTTATAAGTATGGCGAGTTCTTTCCAGTTGAGTTTTCTCCATTCGGATACAATAACACAATAAATATGCAGCATTTTGAAATGACAAAAGAGAAATCCATTGCTAATGGTTATCCATGGATTGATGTTGAAAAAGGTAAATATACTATTACAAAAAAGGGTGGGGATATTCCTGATTCAATTGACGATATTTCTAATTCAGTCACTAGTGAGGTTTTTGAATGTGATTTATGTAAGAGTGCTTATAAAATACTTGAAAATGAATTTATTTTTTATAAAAAAGAAAATTTACCGATTCCAGATACTTGCAATGAATGCCGTTACGAGAGAAGGATAAATAATCGGTTAAAAATTCAATTATATAACAGATATTGTATGTGTAATGGAGATGGAGATATTACTGCTATCTATAAAAATATTAGTAATCATGTACACGGCAATCTTCCTTGCTCAGAAAAATTCAAGACAGGATATTCTCCAGAAAGTAAAGAAATAGTTTATTGTGAAAAATGTTATCAACAAGAAGTTGTATAAAATAATGAAAAATTATAAACAACAATTTAAAGGGAAGAAAATTACTGTGATGGGTTTGGGGCTTTTAGGTAGGGGGATTGGCTATACAAAATTCTTGGCAGAATGTGGAGCTGATCTGGTTGTGACCGATCTAAAAAATAAAGAACAACTTGCAACTTCTATAAAAGCACTTAAAAAATATTCCACTCCTCCTAAGCAAGGCTTAGGAGTGATTAAGTTTGTTCTTGGGGAGCACAGATTAGAAGATTTTAAAAACAGAGACATGATAATCAAAGCGGCGGGAGTTCCTCTTGATTCTATCTATATAGCAGAAGCAAAAAGAAATAATATACCAGTTGAGATGGACGTTTCTCTATTTGCTAAATGTGCTCCTAATGTAAAAATTGTTGGGGTGACTGGTACTCGTGGTAAGTCTATGACGACAACTCTTATATATGAGATTTTAAAAGCAAATGAAAAAATATTAAAAACAAATGTTTATGTTGGGGGAAACCTTCGAGGATTGGCTACTTTACCACTTCTAAAAAAAGTTAAAGATGGCGATATTCTTGTCTGCGAACTTGATTCATGGCAATTACAAGGATTTGGCGATGCCAAAATTTCTCCACAGATATCAGTATTTACAACTTTTATGCCAGATCATATGAATTATTACAAAGATAATATGGAGAAATATTTTGATGATAAGGCTAATATTTTTAAATACCAGAAAAAAGATGATGTCCTTATTATTCGTCCAGGGATGAAAAAGTTTATTAAAAAGATAGACACAAAAGGGAAGTTTATTGTCGTAAATAAAGAAGAAGTATTGAATTGGAAATTCAGTGTCTTAGGAGAACATCATAGAGAGAACTTAGCTTGCGCCGTAGAAATAGCAAAGCAATTCAGTATCCCAATTTCAAAAGTTAAAAAGTCTATTGCAAGTTTCAAAGATTTGGAAGGCAGAATGCAATTATTTAGAACATATAAAGGTGTTAAAATTTATAATGACAACAATGCCACAACTCCCGAAGCTACTATCGCCGGCCTCGAAGCTCTTAAACCCCTGAGGCAAGACCTCAGGGGTAAGAAAAATATTGTGCTGATTTGTGGTGGGGCAGATAAGGGATTGGAATTGGGTCCTTTGGTGAAAGCCATGGATAAATACTGTAAGGCAGTTGTATTTTTGAATGGAAGTGGAACGGAGAGGTTAATTAATAATGAAGAATTAAGAATTAAGAATGAAATCACAGATAATTTAAAAGATGCAGTAAAAAAAGCACTAGAAAACACAAAAAAAGGGGATGTGATACTTTTCTCTCCAGCTTTTGCTTCTTTTGGGATGTTTAATAACGAATATGAAAGAAACGATGAATTTCTTAAGATTATTAAAGGGTTAAAATAAAAATATGAAAATTTTACAAATTGGATCAGTATATGAGCATTATAAGGGAACTAAGGTGAAAGTTCTCGGTGAATGTTTTCATAGCGAGACAATGGATCCTATGGTTATCTATATGCATTTAGAAGATGGAGTGACTTGGGTTCGACCAAAGAAAATGTTTCAAGAGAGTGTATTAGTAAAAGGTAAAAAAGTCGAGAGATTTAAAAAAATCAATCAAAAGATTTTAATTAAGCCAAAGAAATAAAATTAAATGGAAAATAATTTTAAATACAAAAGAATAATAATTTTAGGTGGAAGTGGGGCGGGTAAATCCACACTTGCTAGTAGGATTGGTCAATATACAGGATATCCTATATATCATTTAGATAATATACTTTTAAATTCAGATTGGAGTGAAAAGCCAAGAAAAGAATGGGAAGATATTTGTCAAAAGGAGTTTCTTCTTAGAGATGTAGGGGTGGTGGACGGTAATTATTTAGCAGGAATACAAAGAAGATTAGATTGGGCAGATCTGGTGATTTTTATTCATACGACAACTATGTATAGAATGTATCAAATATTTAAAAGAAATATTAGAATTAAATTGAGGGTAGATAAAAGATTTGGTATTCCAGAAGGTTCAAAAGAAAAGGTTACATGGAAATTTATTGTCTGGATATTCAAATGGAATAAATATCAAAAAGATAAAATATTTCCCATGTTAGAATCTCTAAAAGATAAAAAAGTTGTTATAATTAAAGAACCAAGAAAATTAAATCTTGAAGAATTATTTAAATAAAATGAAAAACAAAACACAAATATTTATAGTTCATGGAGGGATGACTTTTAAAAATAGAAAGGATTATTTAGATTATCTTAAAAATAGAGAAGTCTCTATAGAAAAGAAAAGTAGGTGGTATGATGATTATTTTGACAAAGAATTGGGAAAAAAGTTTGAAATAATCAGACCACGTTTTCCACGTTCGGAAGATTCAAAATATGAGGAGTGGAGAATTCATTTTGAAAAGTTTTTTCCATATTTAAAGCACGACATAATTTTGATAGGAGGATCACTTGGAGGTATTTTTCTTGCAAAATATTTATCTGAAAATAAGTTTCCCAAAAAAATATTAGCTACTTATTTAGTTTGTGCCCCATATGATGATACTTGTTTTACTGAAGATTTGGTTGGTGGTTTTAAACTTAAATCAGATTTATCTTTACTTGAGGAACAGTCTAAAAATCTCACTTTTTTATTTTCT
>JBBQGX010000046.1:0-4354 GCA_038323465.1 Minisyncoccia bacterium
CCCCATGTTACTAGGAACAGATATCAAACCATATTTGAATCAATGGTATTACATAGATATGGACCAAGCTAAAAGTATGGCTTCTGGTAGTGGTGCTGATACTCAAATAGCAAAAGAAGATATGGCTCAGGGTCAGGATTACATTAGTCAGTTTTTAGGTGATAAAACCTTGCTAACTGTTAAGAGTGTAAAGTCCGGCACTTTGGAAGATAAAACAAAAGTTTATAATTTAGACATTGTTGTAAACTATGAAAATCTTCCTGCGGTGATCAAGTCTACTGATACATATATGATTAATAAATATGGGGATAAATTTAAAGCGGGAAATGTAACTGATGATGAATATGCAAATTTAGATAAAATGATTAAAGAGTGGAAGGCGCAAAATATGTTAGTTGAATTTACTTTGGTGGTTGAAGCTGACGGTACTATCCGAGGTCTAAATGGTTCAAACATTGTGAATAGTCTCTCATCTGCTGATATTAAATATGCGAAATTAGATTACATTAATACTATCTTTGATTATAATAAAACTGAAATAGCGGTTCCAGCTGGAGCAAAGAGTTTTGAAGCTCTCATGACTGAAATCCAGTCAAAAGCAATGGGTAAATAATTTTTATTTTATATTTTAGAGTTTTATTAAAACACAAAACCGGGCGACAAAATTGCTCGGTTTTGCTATAATCCAGATATGGCAACAGTCTATACAGAGCAAAGAAAAAATATCCGCAATACCTGGTTTCTTATGGCTGGGTTTTTGGCGGTGATCATTGGCCTTGGTTATTTTATTGGCACCTATTATAATAATTCTGGAATTTTATATTTTGCCATTATCTTTAGTTTATTTATGAATGTTTTGAGTTATTGGTATTCAGATAAAATTGTCCTAACTATGGCTGGGGCCAAGGAGGCCAAACATGATGACTATACCGAGCTCTATCATATAGTAGAAAATCTTTCCATCACGGCTGGATTACCTATGCCAAAGTTATACATTATTGAGGATGCTTCACCAAATGCTTTTGCCACTGGTAGAAATAAAGAACATGCCGTGGTAGCGGTGACGACGGGCTTATTAAAAATTTTAAATAAACAAGAGATGGAGGGGGTGATTGCTCATGAACTTTCTCATATTGGAAATAAGGATATTTTATTATCCACCGTGATTGTAGTTTTGGTTGGTTTTGTGTCTATTTTGGCCAATATTTTTATGCGCGGGGGTATGGGGAGGAGTCGGGATAATGATAGTAAAGGCGGAAATATTTTTGCTATTGTTGGTATTGTTTTAGTAATATTATCTCCCATTTTTACCAAGCTTATTCAGCTCGCTATTTCTAGAAAGAGGGAATTCCTAGCTGACGCCTCTAGCGTTCTTCTTACTCGTTATCCAGAAGGTTTAGCCTCCGCTCTTCAGAAAATTTCTGGCGCTGGTATTCCGCTGTCACATCAGAGTGATGCCATTGCTCATTTATATATTTCTAATCCTTTGAGTGGCACTGGTAAAAAAATATCAAGTTTGTTTAGTACTCATCCGCCGGTCACGGAGAGAATAAAGGCAATAATGGGAGATAAGATAATTTAATTTACCCCTAACTTTCTTTTGGGTATAAAAATTTTTCTATCAGAGTATCTTTTTGTCTGTGTTTCAGATTCTATTTTTCCTATTGGTTTACTGAATCTCTCAATTAATACAGCATTTTCTCTTATTTTCTTGAAAGGTATCTTATCTCTTAGGCATATTTCAAATAGTTCTTTCGCTTCCTTATCCACCCCTATTTCTTTAGCTAGTATTATAAAAGTTGGAATTTTGCTCAGAATATAACTAATATCTACTAGATCTGTCATTTCTAAATCCCATAAATCATTTATCTCTTTTTTTATCTTTCCTATCTTTTCTGAATGCTCTGATGATAATTCTCTTAGAATCACTTCTCCTCTTTGATCTTCCGGTAAATATTTATTAAGAAAATCTTCAATCAAAATATAACCACTTCTGTTTTTAAAAGGAAGTTCACCTGTTGTCATTGTTTCTTCAAGTCTAGTGGTATCTATCTGGCCATCTTTATCAATAAGCTGAAGCCAGTTATGTCTTTTGTGTTTTTGTTCTTCTAAAATAGTAAATCCCAACCTCTTCATTATTGGGTGATCAAAGAGCCAGGAAGTACCAACTACCGCTTTACTTTCTGGATATTTGCTAACAATTAATACGGCCAGCTCGGAAAGGGATTTTCTAATATCTTGGATTCCAATTTCTCCCTCATTTTTATAGGCCGGATCCAGGTGTATTTCTAAGAGATCATCATCTTCTTTAAACCCGGCATCAGGGTGAAATTCCTCACCGTCCGTCTTATTAAAATATATAAGCCCTAATCTTTCCTTTTTATCTTGTTCTTCTTGTGAATCTGGGAGGCTATCATATTCTGAGTTAAGATAATTAAATATTTTCTCTATTCTTTCTTGAACAGTCAAATTACTGTCTAATCTAATATCTTCAATACTAGTAAAAATTCTTGCTAAAAATTCATCTCTTAACTTATCTATTTTATTTTCATTTATGACCCCGTCTTGGTTAATAGACATGGTATATCTGTCTGCTAGAGGGTTAATCATATCAACATATTCTTTAAAAAGATTTATATAGGATGGTTTTTCTCCATCAGTTTTTTGTAATATATTTTCAATAAAAATAAGCTGTGCTTTAAGCATCTGTTTTTCCAAAGCTCTTTGGTGCTCCATTATGTCTGGTGTCTCTATTCTTTTTTGGAATTCTTCTAGACTCATGGCGGAGGGTGTGGTATGAAGTTGGAGTCTGCACTAGTTATTTAAGGTAAAATTATATCAGAAAATACGTATAGTACCTTATTTTTAAAGTCATACATTGTTCCACGATATTCGTTTACACTATTTTTACTCTTCTCAAGAAAATTTTGCTGATAAGCATAGACTTCTGAATTCAAAAAGGTTCCTGGATAGCAAACAAGTCTCCATTCATCTTGTCTCGCAAGGGTGGTGGGTAAGTCTACAAATTGTTCTCTTAATAGGTGTCCGACCACAATTTCTTCAAGAATAAAATTGATATTAGCTTCCGTATATTCTCTATTCTTTATATCTAATTTTAAGAAATTTCTGAAATTAATATCTTCACTTTCCTTCTTTCTCAAAAGATTAAACATCTCCTGATACTTTGGGGAATTCAAAATCACATAATCAATCGGCATAAAGTGAATAGCCTTAGGTATAAATTTTCTATTCTTATCAATAAGATTCCTCATTTTCGTTGAGTGGTCTAAAATTTGAGCATTAGTTTTAACTCTTTTCTCAAAGGCCACATCTTCAGTATTAAAATAAAGACCATTTGTATACATCAAAATTGCGTCATTATTTAATGCTTCTAATTTGTCTTCAAAATAGGTCAGCATTTCATAACAATCTTCAGGGGTCTGCCCACTGGCAATTCTGGACATTGAAATTGGTAATATAAGGGTTCCGCTTCCTTGTATTTTATTTATATTGAAACCAGTCTTATCAGTCATTTTTAAATTATATCAAATATTATTACTAGATACAAATTTTGGCGGAGAGAAAGAGACCATGAATACATTTTTCAAAACTTACAGTTTCAGTACCCCTTTCCCATTTACTTATAATCAGAATTACTCGTAAATATCGGAGAAGGGCTTCGAATCTCTTGCGCAAGCAAAATCATTTGCTTACTACCCTCCGCGAACAAAAAAAGGTCCACAAAAGTGGACTCATTTTTGTACTCGCGGGACACTCGGGTTAAGTACCAGGCACTTCAAGTGTTGTAAGGGTATTATAGCATATTTAGGTGTCGTTTTTTGATGTATGTGGGTCGCTATCATTTTATTGTAGAATATAGCTATTCTGACAAAAATCCAACAAAAGCAACACAAAACACTAATTATTTCTCGACTCATTTTTGGTCATTATTTTTGATATTTATACAAAAAAATGACATAATATAAAAAATGAAAAAGAAAATCAAAGTTGGAATTTTTGTAGAGGGTAAATTTTTACCGTCCTATGATGGGGCTAATAATCGTTTTCACTATCTATCTAAATTTTTACAGCTATCTGGAGAAGTTGATGTTGTAATCTTTCATTGTCATCGTGGTTATACAGATATTAAATTAGTTAAAAATGAACCATTTGTAACTTATCTCGTGTCAGAAGAAAATTATTATAATAATTTGGAATTATTAGCATTTATAATTGAAAAAGAACAAATTGATATTTTGCAGTTTAATGATCTAGAGCCAATTTTGTACCAAGGAGTAAAATTGTCAAAGATGACTAATACAAAATTAATTTATGAAATTCATTATAATTCAGC
>JBBQGX010000047.1:0-4034 GCA_038323465.1 Minisyncoccia bacterium
GTATTTAACCTCAATATCCTTGAACAATATCTCTTTAGCGTCTTCAGTTGAAAGACGGGCTACTTTTTCTAGCTCTTTTTCTTTCTCAGCTTCCATTCCATCAACTCTTTCTTTTATTTTCTTTACTTCTTCAACTTTAACTTTAATCTTTTCGACTTCACGATCAATCTCTGTCTGACGAGCATCTAGTAATTCGTCTTTTTTGATTAGACGATTCTCTGTATGCTTCCACTCATCCTCTTTGACCTTTGTTTCCTTGTTAACCTCGGCTAGGTGAGCTTCACCTTTTTTCTTTGCTTCCTCTATGACCTTTTGGGCATCTTCCTTTGCGGAGAGCATTACCTTCTTGATCTCGAGTTCCATAGAACCTTTTTGACCAAGTGAAACAATCAGACGCAAATAATATCCAATACCAGCTCCTACTACTAGGGCTGCTACAGATATGATTATTATTGTTATTAAACTCATACGACTTTTTTGTCGCTTTGAGAACACAGGATAAAACCCTTATTTTTATAGGGAATTAATATCGAGCAAGTATGATTGATTTAGAACAGAATTCAGGTTTGGTGCGTGGTTCATAAATAAAATAGATGTCGTGACTGCATTAAAAAAGCGAACATGTAAATAAAAACTTTTAAAATTCGATATCTTCATAATACTCTAAAAATGAAGTTTTGTCTATATTCGACGGCAAAACCCCAAAATAGCTTTTTTCAAAGGACACGGATATTTTTCTACTGAAAAAGTCCTCGAGCTCGGCTCGACAGCCTCCCTAGCTCCTCTTCAAGAACTATTTTGGGGTTTTGCCTTAAAGTTTGGTAGAATAGAGGTATGAAAATGGATCAATCACCAGTAGCTCAAACGAAAAAAGGTAAAGTTATGGAGGAAAAACAAGAAGAAACGATGCCGAGTATTTTTAAGAACAGGGAGGTTTTTAATAGTTTCAAACTCATGACCTCTGAATTATCTGAAGAAAATGATAATACTGAGTATATAAATAGAATTAATAGTGAATATGAAATTAAAAAAGAAGGGTTAACATTTGATATTTTAAAAGAAAAGTTTTCTATCTTAGAAAAAGATGAATATATTGAATCTGATGAATTTAATGATATTTTTGAATTTATAGTAAAGTCATCTAATCTATTTGAGGAATACTCATCTAGACTTGGACTTCTTTTAAGTATTTCGATTGATGAAATGAATACTATTGAAAATAATACTGATTATGATATCGATGAGGAAGAGAATGATAAGAACATAGAACTTGAATTGGAAAAATATACTGGTCCATATTTTAATAATATATTTAAAAAATATGAATCTTTTTCTTTTTCCGAAAGGATAAAAATAATTAGCTTTCTAATCAGTTTTTCTTTATCGGCAATTTTTAATAATATTTCTTTTTCAAAAGAAAAAATATCTATTTTTTTTAGTAATATCTTAGAAAAAGAAAATTCAGATAATGGAAATCACTATATTTCTTTATATTTAAATGGTATTAAAGAAAGCAATAAACTTCAATCCATAAATAAAATTTCACCGAATCAGTTTGTGGTAGAAAAATGGGTACAAAATGAATCAAACCAGAGCATAGGGAAAGATCAAATGTTTATTTCAGACCCAAAAGATTTTGAGAGTATTAGTATATTAGATGAGCAGCTCAGTAAAAAATTTTCAAGAGATATTTATGATAAATATTCTGATTATTGTAAAAAACCACTAAATAATGAAGATGTTGTTGTAAATAATTTTACTAGTAAAGATAATTATTTTGACATTAATTTTTTTAGAAATAAATCTATTAGAGATGTTTTTAAAAAAAAGACGGGTTTTAATTTGGAAGATAATACTTTACCAGAGCAATTTAATTATTTTGAATATACAAAAGAAATTACAAACAAAGAAGCCGATAAGTTTTATTCTTTTATCAATAAATTTAAAAAAGATGGTTTTCGCACTTTTCTTTCTATCGAACAAGGTGGAAAAGAAATGGGGGATAAGATTTTAACTCTTGGAGATGGAGAAAAATTACCAGAAGAAATTGCTAAAAAAGTTTTTGAGAAGTATGGAGAGATAATAGACAGTGCTGACAAAGTAGAAAAAGAAATTAAGAATATATATAAAGACGAAGTAATTCCAGTAAGTGTTTATGGCTCTACTAAAGAAACTCTACTTAAAGAAGGAATGCAACTTTTACTTAAATATGCAGAGGAAGCTGGCAGTGATCAAAAAATAGATGGAGAGAAAATTTTACAAGAACTCGAAGATGTTAAAACAAATACAATAATACTTGGGTCTTCGTATATTGAATTGTATAAAGAAGGAATAAGAGTCCCTATTGAAGATCTAACAAAAAGAGAAAGGATTTCATCTCTTAATCTTACAGATAAAGAAAAAGAAGAGCTTTTAAAAGTTTATGTAAATGGTCGTCCTAAGAGTACCTATGAAAATCCTGAACATATAAAACTTCTGAAAGAAGAATTTGAGGAGGAATTAAACAATAAAGATACAGAGATTATAAATATACGTTTTAATGGTGATATTATAATTTTTGCTATTGCTGATAAAAAGGGTCAAGATGATCTTTATATAGGAGGTCTTACTTTTGTAGATGAAGTACGTAACCCTGCTATTGCTGTATCTGCAATGGAGTCTATTTTGAAAGAATTTAATGATTTTAATATCAAAGCATTAGTTGATAGTAAAAATCCTATAATGTCGATGTATTTGAAAAGATTTGGATTTAAAATAGTAAAGAAATTAAATTCCCCAGAAGAATTAAAAGAGAATGTTGGTGAACTTTACTATGAAATAGAAAGACCAAAAGAAATTAAAGAAGGGAAGACAATAGGAGATAATAATTTAGAAAAAGCGGCTTAGATTTGTTCCGCTCCATCCCAAATATAATCAAATATTGCTTTGTTCGTCTTATAAATATCGGGATCTTCTATGATGATTCCGATATTTCTTTTTGGGTCTAGGGTTATAAAGCTCACTTTATTGTCATATATCATAACAACAGTTGAGAAGTGGATTTTTTGTTTTACAACTCTCTGTTCTGTAATATTTTTATCATCTTGCTTTGCAACTTCACGAACGAAAGGGGAGTCCATGGATATTATTTTTTTCTTTACATTGTTTTTAAGTCTTCTGCTAACATATTCTTTATTTAATTCTGGATAGATTTCAAAAACGGCTTCAGTATCTATAAAAGAGCAAATATTAGTCTCTGAGTTTAGAGAGTCTTGAGCTACTTTTTTGATCCCCTCTATTCCTTCAAAGAATTGAACGTTGGGCTTGCCGATAAAAAGATTATATTTAGAAATCATTGGCCCTAGAGATTCATCTAGGGCTTTTTTCATGTTTTCAACTTCTGTCTTTTTCTTTTCAAATAGTATTTCAAGCTCTTTTGGGTGTACTGGAGCAAAGAGGGCGACCTTGCCACCTGTCTCCTTCTTCTCAACTACTCCTTTAACTATAAGATCATCTAGAATCTTATAGGTCAGTGGTCTACCGAGCGATGCACGCAGTGCTACAGTACGAGCTGGCATAAAGCCACCTTCGAGGAGGAGGGTATATATAGTGGCTTCGTCTTGAGTAAGGCCTAAGTTGATTAGGATGTCGTTATTCATACTAATATTGTATTCCTATGTTATATATTTGTCAATAGTTTTTGACAATATAAACCATATTTTACAATAAATCCTTATAATTTGTCATATTTGAGCCTTATTTATTAGAATATTAGTATCACATAGTATTGACACTTTGTCTAGCATATGCTATACTATCCACAAGAGTTAAGGAGGACAAATCGAAAGACAAGTCATCCAAAACGAGGAGAGAGTACATTAAAGGAGATATAGAAGATTGATGTTCACCTCTGAACCGTTCATATATGAACAATATAAGAATGGGATGGCACCTAGGCCTGTAAGTTAGGAAAAAAGAGAGAGTGTTCTAGAACAATCTTCAAAACATATCTGTTTGCACCGTGAATAGTTAAATAGCCGAAGCCGCAAACCGAA
>JBBQGX010000048.1:0-3793 GCA_038323465.1 Minisyncoccia bacterium
TCAAAAAATATAATTTGTTTCATGCTAGTATTTTATCATATATTTAGCCACGACTCCACTTCGTTCCGCTGGACTGCTTTTTCAACAAACAGTTTACCGTTTAAGAAAAAGGGAGTATAATCATACTATGACTCTACATGAACAAATTAAAGAAAATATTAAAACGTCAATGAAAGCAGGGGACAAAATTCGCCTAGAAGTTATGCGTGGGCTTGTAACAGCTTTTACAAATGAATTGGTCTCTACCAAAAGAACTCCTCAGGATATACTAACAGACGAGGAAGCTATTGCTGTCATTATTCGAGCTTCAAAACAGCGGAAAGATTCTATTGAGCAGTTTACAAAAGGTGGCCGAACTGATCTAGTCGACATAGAGGCTGACCAATTAAAAATTCTAGAAGAATTTCTTCCTAAGTTAATGGAAAAAGAAGAAGTAGAAGAATTTGTCAAAATAAAAATTTCAGAATTAGGAACCATTGATTTAACCAAAAAGGGAATGTTTATGGCTTCACTTATGAAAGATTTGAAAGGCAAGGCTGATGGTGCTATGGTTAAAGAAGTTGTCGATAGATTATTTATTTAATTTTTTAAAATTATTATGCGTATTATTTTACATTGGATTATTTTATCTGTCGCTGTATTTGCGACGACATACATCGTATCAGGGATTACTTTATCACCAGTAATAGCGACAGCTCTCATAGTCGGAGCATGTTTGACATTGTTCAACATGTTTATCAAACCGATTATAAGTATTCTAACTTTACCATTAAATATTGTTACTCTTGGATTATTTTCTCTTGTTGTAAACGGTTTATTATTCTGGTTTTTAGGAACTGTAATAAAAGGATTCACTGTTAGCACTTTCTTGGCAGCTTTTGTCGGAGCGATACTTGTCTCAGTTATAAATTGGATACTCAAAAAAGTATTTCATTTTGATTTATAATTATGGATCATATTTCTATTACGGCCATAAGGCATTTTATTGAAATTCATGCTGTTGCCGTTTATTTTATTATATTTTTAGGGGTGGTAATTGAGGGAGAAATAATGGTTATTTTTGCTGGTATCTTCTCTCATTTAGGCTCAATAAACATTTTCATCGCCCTTGTTGCTGTTATTTTAGGAGGGATAGCGAAATCTTTGATTGGATATACTTTAGGATTTTATTTACAAAAGCATCACTCTCACAGAATATTTGTTCATAAAATAGAAAGAAGAATTTCTTATTTTTTACCTAGGTTTAAAGATAGGCCCTATTGGTCTATATTTATTTCTAGATTTTTTATATTAGGCATTGGTTGGTTTACTGTTATTTTTTCTGGATATAACAAAATCCCATTAAAGATATATGCCAAAGCAGAAAGTTATTCATTGGCCATTTGGTCCATTGGAGTTTTGGCTCTTGGATACTTCTTTAGTTTTACGGCTCTTTCTATAAGTCGTGATGTTCGAAAATTTATAGGTATAATTTTGATATTCTTTATTATGTTTTTTATTCTCGAAAAAATTATTGCTTTTGTGATAGAATTATTAAATATTAATGGCTATCAAGAAGAAAGTAAATAATTATGTCAATTTTTAATAAAAAGAAAATATGTGTGACACACAATGGATCATTTCATGCTGATGATCTTTTTGCGACAGCAACACTGTCTATTTTGAATAATGGGAATATAAAAGTAATCAGAACTCGTGATGAAGAAATATTTAAAACAGCTGATTATGTTTATGATGTAGGAGGTGAAAATGATCCGAATAAGAATAAATTTGATCATCATCAAAAAGGGGGAGGAGGAGTTAGGGATAATGGGATTCCTTATGCTTCATTTGGTTTAGTTTGGAAAAAGTTTGGAGAAGAAATATGTGATGATAAAAAAGTTGCCGATTATATAGAAAATAAAATAGTTTTATATATTGATGCTAAGGATACTGGATTTGATATCTCAAAACCGATCATTCCAAATGTTTTTCCTTATTCAGTTGATGCTATATTTTTATCAGTAGCTCCAACTTGGAAAGAAAGTGAAACAAATATTGATAAAATTTTTAAAGAACAAGTTGATAAAGTTGTTGTTTTGTTAAAGAGAGAAATTAAAATAGCAAAGGATGATATCGATGGAATTAATACTCTTTTACAAGCTTACAACGAAGCAGAAGATAAAAGAATAGTAATAGCTAAAAATGATTACCCTCGATATTTGTTACAAGATACTCTTTCTAAATTACCAGAGCCAATTTATTTGATATATCCAAGTATAAAAGCAAATACATGGAAAGTAGAAGCAATCAAAAAGTCTCCCGACACTATGGAGAGTAGAAAATACTTTCCAGTAGAATGGAGAGGTTTAATGGAAAAAGATGGAAAACTAAAAGAAATAACAGGAGTAAAAGATGCTCAATTTTGCCACGCCACAGGATTTTATTTAACGGTTGGCTCACTTGAGGGTGCAATTAAACTTGCTCAAAAAGCCTTAATAAGCTAAGGTAGATTACATGTTCGTGTGAAATATTAATTTTCTTGCATTTTACCCCAGAGAGGCCCTACACGACAGCGAAAATCAAACTATTTCACACTCATAAAATACTTATATGTTTATAGACGAAATACAATTTCATGCACAAGCAGGTTCCGGTGGAGACGGGGTTGTTCGTTGGCGTCGTGAGAAATTTATAGATAAAGGTGGTCCGAATGGGGGTGATGGAGGGAGAGGTGGTAGTATATATGCTATCGCAGTTCAAGATATTAATATACTTTCAAAATACAAACATAAAAAAGAATGGAAGGGTGACCGTGGAGAAGATGGAGCAGGCGGTTCTCGTCATGGAAAAGATGGTAGGGATTTAATGATAGAATTTCCTATAGGTTCAATTATAACCAATGTAGAAAGTGGTGGTTCTGTTTCGCTTGATAAAGTAGGGCAAAAAGAATTACTTTTGAAAGGAGGACTCGGTGGTTGGGGAAATGAACAATTTAAAACTTCAATAAACACAACTCCAACTAAAGCAACAAAAGGTAAACTTGGAGAGCAAGGTCATTTTAAAATAGAACTTGAACTTTTTGCTGAAGTTGGATTAATAGGATTACCAAATGCAGGGAAGTCATCATTGCTTAATGCTATTACAAATGCTGATGCCAAAATCGGTAGTTATCAATTTACAACTCTTGATCCAAACCTCGGAGATTTTTATGGACATATACTTGCTGACATACCTGGACTTATTGAAGGAGCGAGTGAGGGTAAAGGATTAGGTATTAAATTTTTAAAACATATAAAAAGAACACGGATGCTTGCACACCTGGTTTCTTTTGAGAACGAAAAACCAATGGATGTTTATAACCAAATTCGCAAAGAACTCGGAGCTTACGATGAAGAATTAATTGAGAAAGAAGAAGTAATAATTTTAACTAAAACGGATTTAATAGAAGATAAAAAAGTTATAGAGAAAATCAAAAAAGAATTTTTGAAACTTAAAAAGCCTATATTCACTTTGTCATTATATGATGATGAATCAGTAAAGGAATTGATAGATGGATTGGTGAAGTTGTTGAGGAAATAAAAATACATAGAAAAAATTCGGAAGTCGGACTTCCGAATTTTTTTGTTTGACAAAAAATTGGGGAGTGGTAGAGTAAGGGAAACAATATAAAAGCACAACTACCCCCGAATCCGAACACTAATTAATTAATAATCTATCTCTAATAATACCACAATACTGTGGATTTTTTTGTTTTAATTTACTCATTTCAATATCAAACATTTCTTTCGGTGTCTTGTAATTCAAACATTTC
>JBBQGX010000049.1:0-3613 GCA_038323465.1 Minisyncoccia bacterium
AAAAAAATGAGGTTGCCTCTGCTGATGCTCTACCAGTTAATCCTGTAACAGGAGCTCCTATTTGGGCACCACCTGCTCCGCTAGCACCCCAAGAAAGTAAAGAATCTATTTCAGAAAATGATCCAGCGACGTCTTTTATTAATTGGCTTAAAGAAGACTGGTTATTAAAGCTTGGATCGTTTATGATTTTTATTGGCTTCTCGTGGTTCGTTTATTACGCTTTCTCTAATAATTGGATTGGTCCAATAGGTAGAATCGCTCTTGGTATAATTGTAGGATCCATGGTTATGGTATTTGGATGGTGGAGAATGCAGAAATATATTAAACAAGGGTCAGTATTTTTGTGGCTTGGTTCTGCTATCGTGATAATGACTGTTTATAGCGCGAGAGAAGTCTATGGTTTTTTTACTCCAACCTCTGCATTATTTCTAATGTTTATTACTACTGTATTTGTTGTCATGGCTAGCTTAAAGTATAAGTTAAAGAATTTGGCTTTAGTTTCCTTGATTATGTCTGGTATCATTCCACTTATCACTAGTGTAGGAGATACATTTCCTTTATTCAGCTATTTAGCAATAATTTTAGCTGGTACTGTTTGGGTCGTGTCTTTGACAGGATGGAGATTCTTGAATCTTATTGGTCTCGCTATTTACTTCTTATATAGCTTCCCGTACTTATTCTCTCATGGCTCAGATAGTAATATAGTATTATTGTTCATCTATGGTTTTTCTTTATTATTATTTATTACTAGTCTTTTATCAGTCTTAAGAAAAGATATAGATGATAAAAATAGACAACACGATATAGCCACATCAGTGTTTAGTTCGCTCTACCTTCTTTTAAGCATTGTGACTATTGCAAATAAAGATTATTCCAGCTTAATTATCGCCTTTTGGATGATTGTTTATTCTGTCGGTTCTTATCTTGTATTTAGAATCTCCGGTAGAAAAGAGAATTTTTTTGTTTATGCTTGTATTAGCATTGCTTATCTTGGAGCGGCGACAGCAATAGAACTTACCGGTTCGAGCTTAATCTACGCTCTTATTATTGAAGCTACATTAATTCCTGTAGCAATTTATTTTATTTCTAGAGATATCGTCTTGGTAAAAAGATTTTCTTTCTTGATTGCTGTTCCATCATTTTTGTCACTGGGTTATTTGACGTCTTATAAATGGTACAATGGATTTTATCCAGATGGTTTTACAGTAATATTTTTTGTTTCATTAGGATTATTTATTCTTGCATACCTAAATAATTACTGTGCCAAAAAATCAGAGACAAAAAATCCTTTGGTTGCGCTCGGAGCAATTACAGGTTCTATATTTATCTTTGTTTTAGTCTGGTTAACATCACACGCTGGTTTGTATAAGTCATATGGAGCAGCGCTTAATTCTGCTTATGGTTCGGCAACTTTATTTTCTTTAGTTTTCTATACGGTTGTTGGTTTAGGTGCATTTGTCTATGGAAAGTTTAGGGAATCTAAAGTGGCCAGAATATACGGAATGACAGTTGTTACTTTAGTTGTACTAAGGTTGCTTCTTATAGATTATCGTACGATGAGTATCGGCACTAGAGTGGTTACAGCTTTTGCTATAGGTATTATCCTTATAAGCTCAGCTTTTATCAATAAAAAGAAAAAACAATTAAACTAAAAATGAAAAAAAACAAAAACATATTATTTTTTTATTTTGCAATATTTTTTGGATTATTTATTATTGCGAATAAATCTTTTGCTCTGGATGATACACCTGCTTGGTCAAAAGGGGGAATTGCTAATGATTTTTCAAATGTGGTTTCCTCCTATAAACTTTTTGGAGATGTTTCCATACCTAGCATCAAAGTACCAACTATCGTAGAAGTACCAGTAAATTTAAATTTCAATCAAAGAAATGATGTTGTTGTGTATGATTCAACTATCAAAAAATTTATACCCTCATATTTAAAGTCTTATGAGGTTAATAATGCAGTATCATATAAAATATTGTCAGACGGAGTGGATAGCCCAGGTTTGAATGACGGTTCCTACTCCTCTTGTTTTGATTTCAATTTGCCGGTTAATTCTAAAACCAACAGCATAAAATTAATTTTAAATTACGATAGAGAGATTAGTTCAAACACTTTTTATTTGTCTTTAGACAATTTCGTCACTTTACCTGTATCTCTTAGTATTAAGACATTGATTGGAAATACAGAAACTCTGATTTTGGCTCCGGTTAGTATTAATGGTAGAGTTGTAAATTTCCCTAAAACAACAAGTAAGAAATGGATAGTGGAAATGTCTTATATACAGCCCCTTAGAATTTGCGAAGCTTCTCTTGGCCAGGAAGGTGTTACCCAAAATGCTTCTTACAGAGTTAGATTTTTAGCTGATAATTCACACTCATATCAAATATATTTTGATTCAGATCGATATGTATCGGTATCATATGGAGAAAGTGGCAATTTAGGAAATGATTCTGAAATTTTAAAATTAAATAGTTTATTTGGAAAAACAAACCCGCTCTTTAAATTGTCAGATGTTGATAATGATGTGGTTCCAGACATAAAAGATAACTGTGTTTATATTTCTAATGCAGATCAAGCGGATATAGATGGAAATAATCGCGGTGATGCTTGTGATGATTATGATCAAGATGGTATTATTAATTCAAAAGACAATTGTCAGAATGTGCCAAATAAAGACCAACTAGATACTGATGCCGACGGAGTCGGGGATAAGTGTGATAACCAAGAAGGAAGAATTACAGAAAGATTGTCTTGGCTGACTTGGTTTGGTTTTACATTTGCAGGAATAATTGTATTAGTTTTAGTATATCTTACAATGAAAAGACCTTTGCCAAATATAGATAATAAGTAAATCTTATAAAAAATAGACCATATGCGTGGTCTATTTTTGTATGGTTAATTTTAATAAAAAATGTATAATTAACATAATTATTAATTAAAATAATAGAGTTTGTGATGAAAAAAATACTAAGATTTTTTGATAAGTTGGAAGATAGAGTGAGGATGAGACTAAGCCACAGGTCCATTCTTTATGCTCTTTTAGGAGGGGCTGGGGTAGTGCTTTTTTGGCGTGCTGTCTGGCATACAGCTGATAAGCTTATGTATTTGGGTATGGATATATATGAAAAAACAGGAAGCGTGTGGGGGAAAGTTTTATCATATTTTTTCTATGAACCAATAACTCTAATATGTACCGTAAGTCTGTTGCTTTTGACTGGCCTTTTTGTTTCTGTAATGATAGGAGATAGGATTATTCTTTCCGGTCTTAAACATGAAAAAAAGATACATGAAAAAACAGAAGAAGATGAGCAAATTAAATTACTAAATCAAAAAATCGAGAAACTTTCTTTGGATATTGAAGAAATAAAAAATCTACTCAAAAAATAATGTTTTTCAAAAAGAAAATTATCATTTCGACTCACAACGGCTCATTTCATCCTGACGATGTTTTTTCTGTCGCGCTTTTGTCCATTATTTTTTGTGGAAAGATTAAGGTAATAAGAACAAGAGACGAAAAAGTTTATTCTAAAGCTGATTTTGTCATAGACATTGGGTTTAAACACGAGCCAGAAAATAATAGATTTGATCATCATCAAGAAGGCGGAGC
>JBBQGX010000050.1:0-3228 GCA_038323465.1 Minisyncoccia bacterium
CAAAGAATACTTGGTTAATCGAATAAGTCTTCGAGCTTCTACTTCCCCCGCAATTTAAAACATATCTGGTTTTAGCTTCCAGATTCTTATTGAATATCGAAGTTTTTTTTATATCAACTTTTACCGTCGGCATCTTTCCAGCTGATTATAAATTTATCACCAGTTAGCTCATGTTCGGTTCTCTCGATATATCCCCGCTTTTTGCCTTTAGTCTTTAGGTAGAATATTATTGAAGCATTATCAGGCTTTACCGTCCAGTCAATAAGTTTGCCTTCAACATCTATTTTTGGAATACCTCTCATTAAGATCCTTAACTGACTTTCTGCAAAATCCAAAAGAGAATCATCAATGAGCTCTATCTCTTCTTTAAGATTTGCATCTTCCTTTAGCCACTCATAAAATGTCTTTCTGTTAATATTTAAAGCCTTAGCTGTTTCTGTTACATTGCCCTGTTTCTTTTCATAAACATCGAGTATTTTCTCACTATCTATTTTTTTAGTGTTACTTCTATTACTTCTGATTTTAGATTTCATCTTTATGATTATTCACTATATCAATAAATTTTCTCATCGCTGATCCATTAGTCTTGAAACCGTTCTTAAATGCCAAAGTTAATAGATTTTTTAACTCATCGTACTCATTTATTGTAATTAAAATATTATCTTCATTATCTTTAAGGTCTTCGATCATTTGCAAAAATTCACTCTTACTTGAGGGAAGTAAGCATAAATTAATATAAGAATATTCCTGCGCTTCATATTTTATTATCTGATCTTCTTGAATTAACTCAATCCCCGAAGCATCAATAAACTCAAAATCATCCTTACTTAATAGTCTTGTCATTTCCGATAATACTACTTCATTATTAGTTCCTTTTATGTCATTATGACTTAATTGCAATCTTATTCTGTCGTTTTCAGGTATCTCTGGAATTATCAAACACGGTATGTTTGTTAATCCTGATTTTAGCGCTGCCCTTACTCTGTGATGACCTGATATGCACATATATCTTTTGTTCGGTTGCTCCATAATTAAAATAGCACTTGTAAGAGTGCCATCTTTCTTTATATTTTTTACGAGTCGCTTAAATGTAGCCTCATCTTGCTCATTAGCATTTAACGGGCTTTCTTCTATATTTGAAATATCTATATTATCAAATCTTACTTGTATCCGTTTTTTTGCATCCATGTACTTTTTGCCTCCTTTAATGTGCTTATTGTTCCCAAATTAAATTGATACGCTAAATTATACCCTTGTTGACCTTCTGTTTTTTTGATTAATTCAGCATGTTTTCTATATCTTGATATAACATAATTCTTTGAAAAACACACACTCACAACTGATTGAATTTTTCTGCTGAATCTTTTCTCCAAGAGCCTCTGAATTTCTTTTGTTCTTAACATATATAAAAGTAAATCAATGGCTCCTTTGTATTTTGATATTGCCGTATCTGCTTTTAATAATAGTTCTAAATTACCATAAGCAGGATTTTTAAACCCCATAACACCAAATAATTTATTTCCAATACATACTCCAATATAATAATTACATGCGCCGGGAGTTACAAATCCCTTTACATGCTGTTTCCGAAACTCCATTGCTATTTTGCCTGGAAGTCCCGGAAACAATTTGAGCGGTGATTTGGAGTCGAACCAATCTTCTGTACTGGTAGTACAGCGTGCTACTGTAACACTTACACCGCATTCTGGATACCCTTTAAAATTATCTGGTATAATTAGTTCTCCTCTATCTGCTTTTTTATGACATTTTTTACATAAAACAATTATATTTTTTCTTTCAGAGTTCTTTGTGTCATTATCAATATGATGACCCTCTTTATTATTAAAATCATCTTCACTACAATTAAAACAATCATATAACTGCCTTAGCCGTCTTGAAGTCTTTTCCCAATCCTTAGAATAACGATTGCTCCCTGATCCGTTCATCTTTCTTTACAAGCTCCTCTACTTTTATATTAAGTTCTTTTTCAAGCCATTCTGCAACTAATCTCCTATGACAGAATTCCCCTGGCTTTTCATAGCAAAGTAAAGCTATATTTTTACCTGCTGCAAATGATTCCAGTTGCTTGTAAATCAGTTTAGCATCCTGAAACTTAAGAATCTTTTTAAATTCAGGAGTATACCGGTCTTCCGGCCAGTGAATCATTTCATATCTTGGAGCAAGATTTTTTAAAGATCCCCCTTTGAAAAATCTTGGAGGATTTATTGCTATTCCGATAGCAACAATATTAGCCTTTTTAATTGCTAATATGTTTCCGAAATAGGATGTAGAAATTTGCATAATATTAATTTTTAGGTTTTATGTAAGTTACTAATACTTTGCGTGGAAGTTTTTTTAATCTTTTTTTCTTCCCCTTTTAAATCAAGTTGTGAAGTTGTTTTCATAACTGATTTCCGAATTATGCAGTTTTCATTTTCAAAATAGTTTGCTTCAAAATCAAACCTGTCAAGGGTAAATTTTGAAACTCCCAAATCTGAATTGTCTTTGCATAATGCAGATAAACTCCCATAATATTTATGAGAGTTATCCGATTTTTGTTGAAAATGGAAGAGCCTACGCATTGACAAGCTTATATTCTAATTTGCTTCTCAATTCGGAAGGAATTCTATTTACGCTGGTGAAACCTTTTTTCCCATACATATCATTGCTTCTCCATTTGACCCTCTCTCCCGAGGGTAATTGTGCGGTTAACACAATTCCCCCATTTGAATTTATTGCACCAGATTTAATGGTGTTTAATATTTTTCCTTCAAAGAATATCACATATTCTGAAGACGTTGAGTTTCTTAAATCTTGTCCTTGATATTTTATTGCTTCCATTTTATTATTTTTTAATGTTTCAGCTTTATTGCTTTAACAATACAAATATAAGTAATTATTTTGTATTTGCAACAAAAAAGTGAATTATTTTTGTAAATATATTGACTTCTAATAAATCATCTATAATGTTATTGAAGTCAATCGACTGAATACTGTCATTTATTGTACGATATGTATTAAATATCTTAAGTATTTCTTCTCTTGAATGAGATAAAGTTAAAACAGAAAGATTATTTATTTTTTGATCTATCTGCAACTCTGGTTTATTGTTTTTTGGCATGACTTATACAGTTAAACATATAATGCAAATATACGCTTTTTTTCTGATATATCTAACTTGTCCCATTCATGTGGACTTAATCCACTTTCAAGAAAAGCGACAAACTG
>JBBQGX010000051.1:0-2920 GCA_038323465.1 Minisyncoccia bacterium
GAAAATCCACAAACTAAAAAGAGTACTCAGGACAAAAAATAATCTAGAAACGATTTTATTACTACCAGATTTGAGAATTAGAAAAGCAAAAAACAACGACAAAATAAATACAGGTATATAAGCATAAAATAATGGTATCGGAACCCCACTTGTATTTATAATACTGAAATATTCAGGTGTAATATATTCGCATAAAATCATTTTATTTTTATTTCTAATTTATTATCCTCTGCATATTTTATCAGATAATCATTTAATATGGAAGGATACGACCACCAAAAAAAATCTTCCTCATCTGTTTGTTCGTCAGGGAATAGTTTTACAATTATTGGATTTAAATTAAATTTGTCTTTAATTTTTTTCATTACGGGCAAAACGACTTCTTTTGTAAAACGGTTTTCGTTCTCATCATCGCTATTAATTAAAAAAGATTCAAAAAGTACCCCATGAGCTAAAAAATGAAGAAATAATGGATAGTAATAGTCGACTGGTTTCCCAAAACCATGATTCCATTCTGTTGTATCAATTGACTGACAATTATAACCAAATTTTACAAAAAGATTATTATAGAAAGTAGTCATTTTTTCCCCACTGAACAAGACAACATCTTTTATTAATCTATTCTCATTTATTTTATAATCCATTATCCTAATAATGGCCTTTTTACCATCATTAAATTGTAAATGGATCTTTCCGAGTCCTCTTTTTTCTTCATTTACTGTAGTGAATTTATCGCCAACATATTCAAAATGTAAAGGCTTGGCATTTACATATCTTGAGGAATAGAAGAAATGCACAAATGAATTATCAGACAATAAAACATACCTAGAAAGTACTGCTCTAGGTTCCTTTCTAAATTCCTCAATAAAATCATCCCCAAGTTCTTTTTCAATTTTTTTCTTCAACTCAACATCATTCCACCTTTTTTTGATTTCTTCCCGTGCCTCGTCAAGTGAAAAATAAATATTGTCCGAATTAGTTTCATTCATCATCTCCCCATTATACCCCCTCCCGAATTTATTTGCAAAAGTGATGGGTGCAATATGTAGGTGAGGGAGGTTAAAAGAGAATTGGGGTCAGCCACCATTCTTTGTAGCACATGATATACATGTTCTCCAACATTTATTCTTTCTATTCGTGGCATTTGGAGATTGTATCATATTTTCCAAAAGAATGGTTCACTGACCCCAATTCCTCTAGAAAAGACAATGAGAAGAGTAAGGAGATGATATTTTGTGGCGACGAACACCTATATTGTGTTATAGTATCACCATTATGACATGGCTTATGCTTATTTTGATTCCCCCGCTATTATGGAGCTTGGTTAACCACCTAGATAAATTTATCATTACCCACTATACAAAGGAGAAAGGTGGTATTGGTGGTCTGATAATTTTTTCTACCTTATTTGTATTTATTGTCATCCCAATCATTTTCATTATTAATCCGCATGTTCTAAACATCAGTCTTTCATCCATCTTTACTTTAATATTTGCCGGCATTGTTATATCTTTAGCCAACATTCTCTATTTATATGCTTTATCGACAGACGAAACTAGTGCTGTCATTCCCTTCATGCAGCTTATTCCCGTTTTTGCTTATTTTCTTGGAATGGCTTTTTTAGGCGAGCATTTATCAGCACAGCAAACTCTTGCTTGTCTTGTTATCATGGTTGGGGCCTTTATTATTTCCCTAGAGTTTAATGTTGAGAGTAAGACTAGAATCAAGAAAGGTATTTTGTATTTTGGAATTCTCTCGGCCTTGTTTTTTGCTATTTACTCCATGTTGTTTAAAGTAGTGGTCTTAGAAAATGACTTTTGGGTCTCTCTATTTTGGGAACAGATAGGTATATTTTTAGTTGGTGTTGTTCTGATCATCTTTGTAAAAAGATACCGGACAGATTTTTTGAACCTAGTAAGACATAATTCTAGACAAGTTTTTTTCTTGAATTTAACAAACGAGTTAATGACCGATGTTGGTAATGTTATTTTTAATTTTGCCACTTTATTAGCCCCCTTGGCTATTGTGAATTTAGCGGAATCATATCAGGGTATTTTTGTGTTTATTGAAGGAATTATATTTACCAAGTATTTCCCTAAATTCGCTAGTGAAAAAATGACCACCAAGGATATTATTCAAAAGGTTATTGCTTTGGTGTTTATTACCGCCGGCACCGCCTGGCTATACATAGCTTGATATTAGGTAGGATTAAAGGGGTCATGTACCTTTTATTTGCCTTACTATATTTCTTATAGTAGATTTTAATTTATAATTTACAATCATAATATCATTCCATGAATCAGATCCGAAGGGTTTTCCACGATTAATTGAATATCTAACATTATTTTCCTCGTCTGTTGTCATCGAGGTATTCACAAAATGAAGATAGTCATCTGGTTCAGATATTGGCCATTCATCTAGTAGATTAATTTTTTCTGGATCATTTGATAACTTTCTTGATAAACTAGAGAAATTCCAGTTTTCCGTTTTTTTAACAAATTTGGCACGGAGTGGATTTCTTTCAACTTATCTAATTATTGTTAATAAATGTTTATCTTTTTCAATAATAAATGATTTATATCTGCATTGATATAAATGTCCAGTTCCAACAGTTTTGTTTTTTATATGCCAACGTTGCGTATGAGTAAGCGTAGTCCACTGCATAAATTTCTGTAAATCATTATCTTTGTGTGGATATAATATTAAATGAAAATGGTTTGGCATCAGACAATATGCCAGAATACGCATATCATATTTTTCTTTAGCTTCCTCTTTAAAGAAAATTGGTAACCTTGCATTGGCACGATTAATGACATGATATATTTCATTTCCAACATCAATTCTAGGTAATCTAGGCATGCGACTATTATATCAATACGTGAGTTATAAATCAGAGGTACCTGACCCCTTTACCTTTACC
>JBBQGX010000052.1:0-2706 GCA_038323465.1 Minisyncoccia bacterium
CTTGAAAGCATCAGAAATGGTTACTTTTGCAAGTGGAGCAACAGGTGTTGCACTTAACCTCGAAGAAGATTCAGTTGGTATTATTGTTTTAGGAGATTTTTCAAAAATCAAAGAAGGGGAAGAAGTTAAAGCCACAGGAAACATCCTCTCAATTCCCGTATCTAACTTACAGATTGGTAGAGTATTAAATGCACTTGGTGAGCCTATCGATGGTAAGGGGGATATTAAAACAGACAAGAGAAGTCCTATTGAAAAAGTTGCATCTGGAGTTATGAGTCGTCAATCAGTTGACCAGCCAGTGCAAACAGGTATCAAAGCTATCGATGCAATCATTCCAGTTGGACGTGGACAACGTGAACTTATTATCGGAGATCGTCAGACAGGTAAGACTGCTATCGCTATCGATACTATCTTAAACCAAAAAGGTCAGAATATGATTTGTGTTTATGTTTCTATTGGTCAAAAAGATTCAAAACTTCGTAAACTTCAAACTCGATTAGAAGAAGGTGGTGCTATGGAATACACTGTTATGGTTTCAGCTGGAGCATCAGAGCCTGCGTCACTCGCATATATCGCACCATATACAGGTGTGTCTATTGCTGAGTTCTTTATGGATCAAGGTAAAGATGTTTTGATAATTTACGATGATCTTTCAAAGCACGCTGTAGCATATCGTGAGATATCACTTCTACTTCGTCGTCCTCCAGGTCGTGAAGCTTATCCTGGAGATGTTTTCTATTTGCACTCACGACTACTTGAGAGAGCATGTCGTCGTAACAAAGAATACGGAGGTGGATCAATCACAGCCTTGCCAATCATTGAAACTCAAGCAGGTGATGTATCTGCTTATATTCCTACAAACGTTATTTCTATTACTGATGGACAAATATTCCTTGAAACAGATTTATTCTATAAAGGTATTCGCCCAGCTGTAAACGTAGGACTTTCAGTATCTCGTGTTGGATCATCAGCTCAGATTAAAGCCATGAAGAAAGTAGCTGGAACTTTGAAGCTTGACCTTGCTTCATTCCGTGAACTTGAAGCTTTCTCACAATTCGGTTCAGACCTAGATGAAGGCACAAAGAAGCAACTAGAACGCGGAAAGAGAGCAGTAGAGATACTAAAGCAACCTCAATACGCACCTGTGGCAACAGAGAAGCAAGTTGTTATACTTTATGCTCTTGTTAAAGGATATGTAGATAGTATTTCACTTGATAAGATTAAAGAATTTGAAGTTGGACTTCAAGATTATGCTGAGACAAATGCAAAAGTATTTATGAAAGAAGTTACTGAAAAGAAAATGTGGTCAGATGAAGGCGAAGCAGAAATTAAAAAAGTAATCGAGGAATTCGTTGCAAGTTTTAATAAATAAATTTTATGGAAAACGAAATCAAAACAGAAGTTGCTCAAAATAATAACTTTTTTTTAAAAACAATATTATACACGATAGGATTAATATTGTTTTGGGTTGTATTTGCTCCAATTTTATTAAAAATTTTGTCTAATTTTGGGTTTCTTGCAATTTTTTTCGGTTTCTTGCTTGTAATTCCAATATGGATAGTAGCAACAACTTTTACTCTAAAATTAGTTTTCTCTAGACTTTTTTTATTGCGTAAAGAGATAAAAAGTAAATTACATAAATTTATACTGTATTTACTTTTATTATTTGCTGGGATATCTCCCATAATTCCAATTTTATCAGCTACAATTGATACAAAAAAAGATATTCAAGCTAAACAAAATTATGAAGATATGATGATAAAAAATAATCAGGATAATTATAATTATGACAAAGCACAGAGAGATTTATATAAAAATAATCAAAAAAATAAATAATAATATTTATGGCTGGAACAAAAGAAATAAAACAAAGAATAAAAAGTGTGAAGAACACAAAGAAGATAACGAAAGCTATGGAGCTCGTGGCAGCTTCCAAGATGAAGCGTGCGGTTTCTCATGCAGTGTCATCACGTTTGTATGCTCATTATTCTTGGGATCTTTTGGTTTCTTTATCTTCTAAATTAGAAGAAATCACACATCCATTCTTTGTTGAAAATGACGGAAAGAAAAATCTTATTGTTTTAATTACTTCAAACAGCGGACTATGCGGTGCCTATAATTCTCAAGTTATAAAGAAAACAATTTCTGAACTCAAAAAATATTCGGAAGTCGGACTTCCGAATATTGACATAATAGCTGTTGGTAAAAAGGGGGATGGGGCAATGCGTCGCATTGGACAAAACATCATCGCTTCTTTTATTGAGATGCCCGACAATAGCACACTTTCTGATATCATGCCACTTTCAAAAATAATTATAAATGAATATAAAAGTGGAAATTATAAAAATATTTATGTTGCTTACACAGACTTTGTTTCCGCTCTAACACAAAAAGCAAATGTAAAAAAACTTCTACCAATATCAAGAGAAAATTTAAAAGAAATGATAGAATCGATTGGAGATGAAGATAAAAATGATAAAATCAAAGAGCCTAAAACAGAAATACCATATATATTTGAAGGGGATACGAACACACTTATAGAATCACTTGCTGAAAAACTCACACGAATGCAAATATATCAGATGATACTCGAATCAAGTGCTAGTGAACAATCAAGTAGAATGATAGCAATGAAGAATGCGAGTGAGGCAGCCGGAGAGATGATAGGAGACCTGACATTAGTATTTAACAAAGCTCGTCAGGCAG
>JBBQGX010000053.1:0-2603 GCA_038323465.1 Minisyncoccia bacterium
TTCGGAAACAATTAAAAGGTCACGTGCTGGAATCTCTGATCCAGATAGACCTATTGGTTCATTTATCTTTCTTGGGCCAACTGGTGTTGGTAAGACAGAGCTTACAAAGGCACTTGCTGGTTTCTTATTTGATGATGAAAAGGCTCTTGTAAGAGTGGACATGTCTGAGTTTACAGAAAGACATTCTACCTCAAAGCTTATTGGTTCTCCGCCAGGATATGTTGGACATGAGGAAGGCGGTTCTCTTACAGAAACCGTTCGTCATAGACCATATTCTGTAATTCTTTTTGATGAAATAGAAAAAGCTCATCCGGAAGTGTTCAATTTACTTTTGCAGGTTCTTGATGATGGCAGACTTACTGATTCAAAAGGTAGAACTGTAAACTTTAAAAACTCAGTTATAATAATGACATCAAACATCGGTGCTCAATACATTGATAAAATGGAACAGATTGGCTTTACTACTTCAAATGAGAAAAAAGATGAATATAATCTTGTAAAAGAAAAAGTTTCTGCAAGTTTGAAAGATTATTTTAGACCAGAATTTTTAAACAGATTGGATGATGTGGTTATTTTTGATATTTTGAGTGTCGAAGCTATTAGAAAGATAGTTGATATTCAGATTGGAGAGGTTGTAAATAGATTGGAATCAAAAGGAATCAGGCTCGAAGTATCATTGCAAGCTTTAGATTATTTAGCTAAAGAAGGATACAGCCCACAATACGGCGCAAGACCTTTAAGAAGGCTTATTCAAACTAAAATATTAAATCCAGTTGCTTCACTTATGATTTCTCAAGGAATTAAAAAAGGAGGAACCGTTTCTGTTGAATTAAAAAAAGGGGAACTGGTTTTTGAGATAAAAAAAGGGGAAAAAGAAAACAAACAGTAACTATTTCGATTACTTTAAACTAAAGAATCTAATACCATTTTTTGCTAAATTATAAATATCACCTAATTTTTGTCTTATAGTCTGGATTACACATCATTTGCTGCCCATTCAAATATTTTAATGAAAGAAAATGTCTTTGACTATTGTATTAGTATTATAGAGGTCGAGAGGTTTAAAAAAAGGTTAATATAAACAATAAAATGAATAAAAAAACAATGATCGGTTTAGGAGCTATGGCTTTGATATTAGGAGTATCTGGTGTGATGGCTACTTCAGCTAGTGCTTATAGAGGTGATACCGCAGTTCATGGCCCAAACTTTACAACACAAAGACATGAGAGTATGGAGAAGGCTTTTGAAACAAATAACTACCTAGCTTGGAAGGATTTAATGGTGGGTAGAGGCAGAGTAACAGAAGTTATAAACAAAGATAATTTTAGTGAATTTGCTAAAGCTCATGAACTAGCTGATAAAGGTGACTTAGCAGGAGCGAAAATTATTAGAGCAAAGCTTGGTCTAGGTCTAAAGGATGGCTCTGGACAAAGTATGAGAAATGGAGAAGGACGTGGTCAAGGTAGAGGCAACTGCAACATAAATAAGTAAATATTATTTACAAAGCCCCGATATTATTCGGGGTTTTGTGTAATAATAAAAAAAACTGTTAAAATACATATATGGATAGACATAATGAATTATCTGATGAAAAAATAATTGAAAAAGTCCGAGATACTGACCATGATCTTTACTCTGTTATTATTGATCGTTATCAGAAAAAGTTATTTCGATATTCTAAAAGTTTGATCAAAGATGAAGAAAAAGCTGTTGATATAGTCCAAGATTCCTTTATAAAAGCTTTCATAAATTTAAATAGTTTTAATATAAAAAAGAAATTTTCCAGCTGGATATATAGAATAGTTCACAATGAGACCATGAACTTGCTTAAAAAATATTCCAAAGAAATCCCACTACTCGACGATGTTGATTTTAGTAGTGATGAAAATATTGAAGAAAATTTCGCACAAAATGAACAAAAAATTATGGTTGAAAAATGTTTAGGAAAATTACCTGTTCTATACTCTGAGCCACTATCGCTTTATTATATTAGTGAAAAATCATATGAGGAAATAAGTGATATTTTACGAATACCTATGGGTACAGTAGCAATAAGAATTAGTAGAGCAAAGAAAATAATGAAAAATATATGTCAAAAGATATAAAAAATATAACAGAGAATATAATGAGTAAAATAGATCATGGTCAAATAAAAATGAAACCAAAAGCCTATTTTGTTGCCGGCTCAGTCATAACTTTTATAGGCTTGGTTTTTACTATTATTTTTTCTACTTTTTTAATAGGGCTTATTCGCTTTTCACTCCGTACACACGGACCAATGGGTCAATATAGATTTGACCAAATGCTATCAAACTTCCCATGGTGGACGGCAATCTTTGCAGTAATGGCTTTGATTTTAGGTATTTCACTCATAAAACATTACGACTTTTCATATAAAATAAAACCTGTAGTCCTAATCGCCGGATTTATTATAGCTATATTTATTGCTGGGCTAATAACAGATATGACTGGACTAAATGATAATCTGTCACGCCAAGGGCCAATGAAAGGTATGATGCGGCCTCATCTGGAACTCAGTGCGCGACTGGAAGGACCTGCGCACCGACTCTGAGACTGGCGAGGTGCTCACGTTCGCTGCCATG
>JBBQGX010000054.1:0-2523 GCA_038323465.1 Minisyncoccia bacterium
CTGTCCATCTTCTTCCCAAACAGAAGAATAGGCATCGACCGTGTCGTTTGGATACCAGATTTTGACTTTATTATCCGCCGAAATCAAAAAATCAGTATACAAATTTACATCCGGACGATTTGCTTGAGCGGCCTTGATAAATAAATTATTCTTGGTTGATTTACTTTTGGCATATCTTTCATTAATATAGCTTCCAAGCTCATTTGGCCTTTTTAAAAAGGGCGCTAATTTTTCCTGTGTTTCTTTAGACAGGGTTGAAAATTTTGTCTGAATTTCATAAAGCACGGGGTTAGAATTAAACATCACAGTTTTACTTTGATATTCTTTGGGCAGTCTTTCGTCCTGATATATTGCATAGGCTTTATAGATTAGTGCGATTTCGTAGTTTATTTTTTTATCAACAAGTGCTTGGTCAATCAACACCAAGCTGTCATCGTTTTTCACCGCTAAAATTTTTCTAAATTCTTCAATTTCTTTAGTAATTTTAATTTCTTCTACAACTGGTTGCTTTTTATTTCTGATAAAATAAATAAATGTGCTAATAGCAATAGCTACAATCAAGATAACTCCAATCCAAATAATAATTTTTTTCTTTATCATAAATTTATTTTACTGACATATTTTAGTGCAATTGTAAAAATTTAGGCTATAATATTCCTTAGGCTACCAGTTCAGTATAGCTAGGACTAATCACTAGCTTATCCCCCGAAGCCTTTAAGCCAGACTTTAATTATCGAAGATGATCTAAAAAAATTTAGTCAAAGCAAATATTTATTTTTTTCGAGTGATAATATTAGTTTTTTGTTCCATGATTTTGTCTTGTCTTTTTTGGTGGGTTTGTTCTAGGCTTTTTGGCATGAGGTTATTTAATAAAAATCATAAATTGGTCTACCAACAAATCACAGCCTTTTCACCTAATATCTTATTCAAATACTCTTTCACGTCATATCCAGCTCCAACTTGATCAATTAGTCCATTATCAAGTGCCATCTGACCGACCAGAGATGAACCATCTGCAATAGTCTCTACCTTATCAACATCTATACCTCTATTTTCTGAAACAGTCTTTATAAAATTATCTCTCATAATATGCATATCTCTCATTACTAAATCCCTTTCTTCCAATGTAAGAGGTTTGTCCATATCCATCATATCTTTATACTTACCAGTACTAAGGCTATTATATGTAAATCCTTCTTTCATATTGTACTTCGTATTGTCTAGATAAGATGCGGTTATTCCAATACTTCCAACCGTAGCGCTTGGTAATGCAATAATCCTGTCCGCTCCACTTATAGCCCAATACGCAGCTGAAAGTCCAGCTGATCGAATGTAAACAACCACTGGCTTATCTGAGTGTTTTATAGAACTATTTATTTCCTCTGCAGCTGTAGGCGATCCACCATATGAATCCACCTCTATAATAATCGCCCGGATGTCATCATTACCCTTTGCCTCATTTATAGCCCAGATTACCTCTTCTGATGCAACTTGATCAACCAATGGATCTCCGTCGCCATCATGCTCTTCACTAGAAATATAGGTCACCAATTCGCCACGTAAATCTATTCCAGACACATTGCAAACCTCTTCAGCAGGTTCTTCTTGAACGTCTTCAACATATTCATCTTCTCCCTCAGAATAAGCAATATACCAAAAAACTAATGCGCAAATAACAATACAAAATAATGCTGCAATGACTAATTTTATAATCTCTTTTGATAATTCACGGATTGTTTTCATGTGATATATCTAAACTTTTTTAAAAATATGATTGTAGTGGTAATCCAATGACTCTTTGCTTAAAAAATGATTACCTAAGAATATCATCCTTTTGCCAATATATGGGTTATTCGCATCTACATGTTCTATGCTGCGTGAACTAGGATTTATAGCCACAGCCCCATAATCAAACTCTGTATGATGATTTGGGCATAGAACTATGATATTGCTAGCTTCATCTGAGCCTTTATGTTCCCCTCCCAAAGGAATTACATGATGGGCTTCTGAATATTTTTTATTATCAGCTAACACAATAGTCACTCCGCATACCTGACATTTATGTTGATATAAAATCTTTATTTTTCTTGTTAACTGAGTATCTCGCAACACTCTAAATATTTCAGTCTTAATCCTTTCAGATAAAACCATCATATCTTCAACATTCCCCAGGTCAATTGCCTCATCTGTTTTTACCACATAGCTTCTTAATCCCCAAATGCCAGAACCTATACCAGAAAATGAATAAAAAACATCTCGCACACCAGAGTAGATAGCAGAATCTGAAGAATTTACCTCTAAAGCATTTCTGACGGCTGAATTCCAATTAGCAGCCAAGTCTCTACTAGTATTGTTTTCTATCCAATTATATAGCTCTTTCAATCTAGCTGATCCTCCCAGATTTTCTAGCGCTAAAGTAACTTCTTCAACCCAAGTCATATTTTTATATTTAATAATTAATTTACACTTACTCAGTTTGAATTAAATGCTTGTGCCATTCCTGCAACTCCTTGAGAGACAGGC
>JBBQGX010000055.1:0-2521 GCA_038323465.1 Minisyncoccia bacterium
CTAAATCAGCTGCTGCATTTTCTTTTGTTATAATGGCTATATGAGACGCACAATCCGAGGCCTTATTATTAAAAACAAAAAAATCCTATTAGTAACGGGTCACGGAGCAGATTTTTACTGGACTCCGGGCGGAGGCGTTGAGCCGGGTGAAGAGCCAGAAGACACACTTCGCAGAGAGTTGAACGAAGAACTGGGCGTAAGGATGCTTACTTTCGTTCCCCATTCTTTATACGAATATGAGAATCAAAGAGTTGAGAACTTTTTGGTTGAAATTGAAGGTTCTATAAAACCTAGTAACGAAATCACTGGCGCTGCGTGGTATTACTCGAATTCAAAAATAAAGCTATCTAATGGATTTAAAAACACAGTGTTGCCCCGTTTAATTAAAGAGGGCTTGGTCGAATAACCATTCGAGACCGTCTTGACCGGCCAAATAAATAGCTCACATTCAGTGGTTATTTTTTTGGATTACATTTCATATTATCGGATGCTTGTGCTTTAAGCACTGTAACTTTTTAATTACTCAGATTGATATTTAGGATTGTACTATTGATTTTATTGACAAAATGTATTAAAATATTTATTAAACTTGATAAATCGAAAGGCTAAATAGATGAGCGAGCTGTATTTTACCCGAAACGGCATAAGGAATCTCGAAGATGAGATATCTGCTCATGATGAGAAAGTAAGAGATCTTTTAAAGCAGCTAGGCGAGGCTTGTGCTGATGACCCAGATTTGCCAGAAAATTATTTATCCAAGGAAATCAGAGGTAGGTTTCATCAGGAAATACCTGCAGAAAAACAAAGACTACTGGGCATGAGGGCTGCTGCGGTTATTGTTGAGAATTCAGAAGAATTTCTTACAAAACCAAAGGATATCGTTTGGATTGGCAGTGAGGTAAAATATTGTGCTGTTGATGATAAGGGCGATGTAAGCACTTTTACGATAATGGGCGCACTAGAATCAGATATTCCTAACAGTGTTATATCTTATGAGGCGCCTTTAGCGGCTGCTATGATTGGAAAAAAGGCCGGCGATACATTTAAGATAGACAACGGTCGTGATAAATTTTTTGAAATTATATCTGTTAGAAGAGTTCTTGACGAGGAGCAAAAGTAGCGGGTTTCGCTATGTCTGAAATAAATATATTATACGGACCCCCAGGCTCAGGCAAGACGACCGCCGCAAACCTATTACCCTCTGAGGTCACATATCTATCAGTTGGGCGTCTAGCTAGAAGAGAGATTGAAAGAAAGACAATTCTTGGTTGCCTTATGGACAATCACATACAAAATCTTCAAGAGTACCCAAAACCTATAATTCGACAGCTGGTAGAGAAGCCGATTGAATTGGCGAGAGGCGTAATTTTATTGGATGGTTTTCCGAAATACGAAAGAGAAACTGAGGTTTTGGAAGAAATAATGGAATCCAATTCTCTTCTACCTGGCAAGTTATTTAATATAGAATTAGACCCACAAGAAGCCTGGGATAGGGTAAGCGGCCGAAGAGTATGTTTATCTTGTGACTATCAGTCTGATGGGGATGTTAGTTGTCCGTGTTGCGGTGAGTCTCTGAAAAAAAGACCAGACGATAATTATAACGATTTTGTTATTAGGTACGGTGATTATGAAAAAAATAACAACATCGTTAGGTTAAGATTAATAAAGTTGGGCTATAAAGCCATTAAATTAGCAAATGGCACCGCAAAGGAATATTGTGATATAATTTCCGATAGCTTACTTAAGCATGCCCGAGTAGCTCAGCAGAGAGAGCGACTGGTACGTTTCCAGGAGGTCGACAGTTAAAGTCTGTCCTTGGGCTCCAATGAATAATACTACAAAAATGAATAAACACGAGATATCTCCTCAGATAAGATTATTGGCTTGTGATCTGGGCATTGGCAACAAAAAAACCAGACAAAAGATTATTTATTCCGAAAAAGAGTTATTGAAACTAGCTGCGTCGCAGTGTCATTTCGATAAATTAGTTTCGGAAATTAATGTGAGTTTTTTACCAGCGACATCTCAACGTAGGTTAAAAAGAAAATTATTAGAAGATATTATTTTAAATAATAACGTCAAGATTGTTTCAGTATTCTGTCCATCATATAAAAAAGGTTTAAATAAAGTTGGTTATTGTGAATCAATTGGAAAATGCACGAAACAAAATATAGAAAATCTAATAAAAATTAAAAAAATACTCAATGATTCAGGTTGTTTGGTAGATGTATATGTATACTTTAGCGATTTAATAATAGAAAATATATTGCAACTAGAAGGAACAAACTACAGAAATATTTTAAAAAAAAATTATGATAGTCTAGTAAAGAATTCACCCGCTGATTTTAACATTAGACTACTTAGTTCGTTAGGTTGTCTGGGAGATATAGTTGGCGAAGAGGGCTCAAGGCAGGCAATTGTTAAGATAAAAGACAGTAGTATAAACACGGTACTTGCAAGAAATGAAGTGTTTTATAGGAATGTTTTGGGTTGGTCTCAAAAGGCTACTGAAAATCGCACA
>JBBQGX010000056.1:0-2456 GCA_038323465.1 Minisyncoccia bacterium
AAATAGTGAGAAATCAGTTTTTGCATTTATAAGAACAACAGGAGTTTCTTCTTCATATTTAGCTATAAGTAGTGCTGATAAAATTTTTGCCTCAAAATATTCAGAGGTGGGAAGTATTGGAGTAACAATGTCTTTTTTCACTAGTGTGGAGAAAAACCAAAAAGAAGGATACAAATATGAGGAATTAAGTTCTGGAGTATTTAAAGAGGTTTTGTCTCCTAATAAACCACTTACAAGTGCAGGAAGATCTTTAGTGTTACAACAGGTTAATACTATGTATCAGAATTTTATTAAAGATGTATCAGAAAATAGAAATATTCCAATTGAAAAAGTTAAAATTTTTGCTGATGGGTCAATAATACTTGGGGAGAAAGCAAAAGAATTAGGTTTGATTGACGAGATTGGAGGAATAAAAGAAGTAGAAAATTACCTTGAGGGGCAATCAGGAGAAAAACCAAATATTTGTTGGGAATAGAAGATTAATACACATAATAGAGTAGTTATTACTACCTTTATATTAATAAGGAGGTCTATTTTAAGTATAAATATCTATGCCCAAAAAGGCACATATTGAGAATGTTTTTTTGATTTACTTTCTGAATCTTTTGGCTTTACTAAACCTACCTCCATCGTTTCTTTTAGGATCTTTGAAGCAATTGGGTAATTGCTATCGGGTATGTTGAAACGGGCCCGCACAGATTCATTCGTTGTTATTTCACCAGACACATGTTTTAGGCAAGCGTGAAGATAACACGCCCTAATACGGTCTTTTTTATCCATCTTTGTTAGTATTTGTTGAGAATAAAGTGTCACTACCATATTTTCTTCTTTGGTTTCAAAAAGTGGTGCAGGTAATTGATATACCTCACATTCAAATACCACTTTATCAATTCCACTACCTAGTTCTTCACAAACATGTAATCTACGCATAAGTGAGGCTAGTTTTTCATTTCTAGATCGTGGAGGGAGGTCCATCATTCGGTTAACTTCAACAAAAGGTTTACCTGGATTTGTTATTTCTATTCGATTATCAAATATTTCAATTGTGACTCCTGTACCAGGAACATCGAAATCTTGGTGTATTAATGCATTAGCAACAAGCTCTCTGATTGCAAGCGCGGGATACATTCGAACTTCTTTTCTTAAGGTCTGCTGGATTATCTCATTTGATGGCAACAGTGTGTTTATATATTCTATAAGTCTAGTGAATCCTGCTGCGTAGCCTAGCTTTCCCTCATTTTGTTTTTTAATTGCGTTTACTCTATTTTTCCCTTCGTAAACAATTACTCGAGGAGCTTTTCTTTTTAATTCATTAAAGTCATTCAGGTTTTTTGCAAAAAGCAGAATACCCAAATGAGTTATTTGATATCCATCATTTCTTTTTTTTATAAGGAGCTCTGATTCAAGAACATTAAGTATCTCATCCTGACTAGCTGGTTGTTTAACACCAGTTAGATCAAAATAAGTTACATAGTCTAATTTTGCTATAATGTCATCAGTTTGGTATATGTCTGGATACAGTCTATTCTCAAAAGTTAACCCTTGAGACACTGCGAGTATCTTTTGTATTTCTTCTTTTGAAAGTTTTCGAGAACTTCCGGCACTTCTTGTGTATGCGTCATGAATGGTTCCTGATTTAAAGTGGACGGGTTTGTGTAATGATTCTGAAACATAAACAGCGAGAAGTGTTTTGTCTTCAATGTTTATGATTGTGTGGTCTAAAGCGATTTGTGGTTCTAAGTTACTTCTAGCGATATTGCCAATTTTTTTTATTACTTCATCAGTTTGATTTTTATCTAATCCAATTATTTTTCCATCATTACTTACTCCAAAGATGATGTATCCACCTCCGTGATAATTAGAGAAAGCAGAAAGATGCCTTGCAATATTTTCATTATTAGTTGAAATATCTTGCTTCCAGTCAATCTCATTAAACTCTTGGGGGTTTGCAGAGTTTAGGCTTTTTTTTATTAAATCAGTGCATGTATTTTCCCATGATTTCATATGTGTATATGATAGCATATTTATTATATAAGCGTTACATAAAGATATCCTTTATTTATAGGATATAATCTATATATACAACATATATATCATATATGTATTACATAAGAATAATCATTAAAATATAGCTTTTATCGTGAAAATAGAAACATCTTTATATACTCAATTTGATCTCGTATACACTAAAAACTTTTTCCAAAATTTTTCATAAATTTAGCACCAAACTAATGTATATATGTTGATTCTGGGGGCTGTGCCTTTCTGGTAGTAACTTTACCATAGAGTACTATTAAAAACACCTAGCAGTCATCCTGGATCCATAGAACCCTATATAAATAACTTCTATGTCGGATGGTAATCCAAAAATATCCTTATTTTTAAGCCATCCCCCACCGTTTTATAAACTCCAATAAGGGTATAAATTGATTTGTTAGATTTTGCCTCTTGTCCAC
>JBBQGX010000057.1:0-1672 GCA_038323465.1 Minisyncoccia bacterium
GAGGTAGTTTTTTATGACACACTAGCTTCTGATCCAGATTTAAAAAAAGCCGGTATTAACATTCAGGATTTTGTGAAGGATCTTACAAAAAGAATTCGCCGTGACCTCACAATAGATTGGCTAAATAATGAAAATATTAAGGCACGTATCAAACAGAATGTTAGATTGTTACTTTTACAGAAAGGAATTATTGAGCAAATACAGACTGAAAGGTTGGTCCAGTCTATCTACATGGAGACTGTGAGGGTTTATAGAGAATTTCAACCAGTATAAAATTATGTTAGAAAATATTTTAGCAATTATATTTATAGTATTATTGATTATCGCTTTAATCAAATCCGGTCTAATAAAAAAGATTGGTGGTCATTTCGTCGAAAAACTATCACAATATATAGCCCAAACCATGGTTTGGTTTTTTGTTTTAATAGTGATTGGTGCCATAATCTATATATTCAAAAAATAACATGGACATAGACGAAGAAGTATTTGAAAAAGCAAAAGAGGAAGATTTAGATAAAGATGGGGCTGAAGAGCTTCAGAAAATTGTGGATGAAACCGGGCTTGATGCTGATGACGCTTTTGAAATATTAGAAGCTGGCGGATTATAAAAAATAAAATGTCTAATAAATATGGTATATCAGAAAAAGACGAACAAGAAATAAGGTTAAGGGATAAGACCTGTGTTTATTGTCATAAAAAGATGATAAATCCGAGTGACAATGAAAATAGAACCGACTGGGCAACTATAGAACATTTAAATTTCTTACCGCCATGGGATGATTCTGTAACAGTCGCTATTTGCTGTTTTAGCTGTAATGCTAGTCGAGGACAAAAAATACTTTCTGAGTGGTTTAAAACTGAATATTGTTTAGAGAGAAATATAAATAGAAAAACTGTAGCTGAACCAGTTAACTGGTATTTAAGATTATTTGAGAATTTTATAGATAAAGATATTTGGATTTTTGCCAAAACAATGACAGAAATACCACATTATTATATTGTCCGTGATAAGTTGTCAGACAGTGATAAAGAGAATTTTGATGATTTAGCTGAATTAATTGTTACAAAAGGCAAGGGAGAAATGTTTATGGGAAACGAGTATAAATATCTCAAGCTCGGTTCTTATAAATATTGGGCGTTGAATAATATAATAAACAGAGCAAAGGTTGAATAAAAAGGCGTTTTCATACCCATTAAATTTTATACTACCTAGCTGTTGATAACTCTGCTTCGCAAGGTCCGTAATTTAAGCTATGGTGTGGAGTAATATCAAAATATCTGGTATTATAGTTAGACAATTGAATAAAAGACGACCTAACCCCTTTAGTTTACTTGAGGATATGGTTGCAAAACCCGCTAGAGAACAAAGGACTCCTCGTCAGAGTCACTCTAGCTGGTCATATCAGGAAACTGGTATGGGTGGGGCCGAAAGGTCTCATCGCGATGGCGGGGAGTTCTTTGTTCACGAAGACTCTTTACCATCGCTAAAATCCCGCTAGATTTTATGTCTATAATAATTTCATCCAATGGCAGTAATGCCGTTAGGGTTAACAAAACTTCTTTTGATAAAGAAAAGTTCCTCCAAGAATATATCTATGAGAATCCCGAAAGTATTCCTCTTTATGATATCAAGGAGGATATTCGCTTACTTGTTTTAGCACGTGAATTTAGT